>NZ_LZJB01000379.1:0-18421 GCF_001666895.1 Mycobacterium sp. E3298 | reverse complement strand
CGCGTCGGCGCCCGGTAGGTCCGCAGCCGGCCGCCGCTGAGCTCGGCGCGGACGTTGCGGGCCACCAGCGCATCCCCCGGGACCGCACCCCCCGCTACCGAAAACGCCGTGGCAGCACACCCGGCACTGGATCTCCCCCACCACCGCCGGCCACCACGCCCCGAACACCCACCCGCTGCTCGGGGCCGGCGTGACCGACCCCACTACCGGCACCCGGATCTGGGAATGCGAGCTCGGCCCCGACCTGCTGTGGCTCGGTGATCACGTCATCGACGATCTCTGCGTCCTGCCGGGTTCGGCCTACGCCGACATCGCGCTGGCCGCGGCGACGGACGCCTTCGGCGGCCCCGAGCACGAACCCTGGATGATCCGCGACCTCAGCCTGGACCACCTGCTGCACGTGGGCGACGGCACCGCGCTGGTGACGACGCTCGCCGGCGACGAGCAGACCTGTCGCGTCGAAATGCGCACGCACAACGCCGCTTCGGGATGGGTCAAACACGCCACCGCCACCCTCACCCGCGAAACCGAACGCGCGCTGCCGTCGCTGCCGGCCGACGAACCCGGCGTGACGGAGCTCGACCCCGACGAGCTGTATGAGCGGCTGCGCGGCGCCGGACAACAGCACGGCCCGGCCTTCCGCGGGATCGTGGGCCTCACCGTCACCCCGTCGGGAGCGGCCCGCGCGGACGTGCGCCTGCCCGCGTCGGCCAGGACCGGATCGCGCAACGTCGTGTTGCATCCGGTCATGATGGACATCGCCGTCCAGGCGCTCGGGGCCACCCGGGCCGCGATCGACCTGGCCGGCGGGCAGAACGCCCGCGAAATCATCGTGTTGCCAGCGCGTTTCGCGGGTGTCCACGTCTACGGCAACGTGGCAGACGGCGTGCGCTCGTTCGGCTCGCTGACCACCACCGGCGACCCCGACCGGCTGGTGGGCCACGTCGTCCTGACGGATCGGGACGGACGACCGCTGCTCGTCGTCGACGAGGTGGAGATGGCGGTGCTTCGATCGGGCCGGGGCACAACGGAACTCGGGAACCGGCTGTTCGCGCTGGAGTGGGAGCTCACCCCACTGGACAAACCGGCCGGCACGCTCGCCGGCGTCCTGCTGATCGGAGACGAGGACGACGCAGACCCGCTGCTCCCCGCGCTGCGGTCGGCGCTGAGCGACGGTGCGGCCGAGGTCGACATGGTTTCCCCGGCCGACCCTGCGGGGCTGCGCGCGGCGATCACCCGAACCCCGTGGGATGCCATCGCCGTGGTCTGTCCGGCACGGGCCGTCGACGAGTCGCTCGCGGACCGCGCCCAACTCGCCCTGGCGCAGGCGCGCACGCTGCTGGTCGCCGGCATCGCGAAGACGGTGACCAGGATGGGCGCCCGGAACAGCCCGCGGCTGTACATCGTCACCCGCGGCGCCCAACAGCTCGGTCCCGCCGATCGGGTCACATTGGCGCAGACGCAACTTCGCGGCATCACCAGGGTGCTGACCTTCGAGCACCCGGAACTCAAGCCGACCCTGATCGACACCGACGCCGACGGCATCGCCTCGGTCGCCGACCTGGCCGCGGAGCTGCTCGCCGGGTCCGACCACGACGAGATCGCGCTGCGCGACTCGCACCGATACGTCAACCGGGTGGTGCCCGCGCCCACCACGGCGACCGGTGACCTCGCCCCCCAGCCGCGCCGCACCGTCGTGGACCTGGACCGCGGGGAAGCTGTCCGGCTGCAGACCGATCAACCCGGACGGCTGGACGCCCTGAACCTCCACGCCGTTAAGCGGATTCCACCCGGGTGCGGCCAGGTGGAAGTCCGCGTCGTCGCCGCGGGCCTCAACTTCAGCGACGTGCTCAAGGCGATGGGCGTCTACCCCGGGCTCGACGGGGCGCCGCCCGTCGTCGGTGGCGAGTGCGTCGGCCTGGTCACCGCCGTCGGCCCCGACGTCGACTCCGTCGAAATCGGCCAGCGCGTGATCGCTTTCGGCCCCGGCACTTTCGCTTCCCACGTGACCACCCTGGCCGACCTCGTCGCGCCCGTCCCCGACGCGCTGCCCGACGGCGAGGCGGCCGCGTTCGGCATCGCCTACCTGACCGCCTGGCATTCCCTGTGCGAGGTCGGGCGGCTGGCCCCCGGCGAACGCGTGCTCATCCACTCCGCCACCGGCGGCGTAGGACTGGCCGCCGTTTCGATCGCCCGGATGCTCGGCGCCCGGATCTACACGACGGCCGGCTCGGACGCCAAACGCGAAATGCTGCGGAGCCTTGGGGTCGAGTACGCCGGCGATTCCCGCAGCGTCGATTTCGCCGACGAGATCCGCGACCTCACCGACGGCTACGGGGTGGACGTCATCCTCAATTCCCTTTCGGGCGAAGCGATTCACCGCGGTGTCAAGCTGCTCGCCCCGGGCGGCCGGTTCATCGAGCTGGGCAAGAAGGACGTGCACGCCGACGCCGGGCTGGGGCTGGCGGCCCTGGCGAAGAGCGCGTCGTTCGCCGTGGTCGACCTGGACCTGAACCTCAAACTGCAACCGGCACGCTACCGTCGCATGCTCGCGGACATCCTGCGGCATGTGGCGGAGGGCCGCCTGCAGGTGCTCCCGGTCACCGAGTTCGGCCTGCAGGACGCCGGCGACGCCTTCGCGCTGATGGCCTCCGGGCGGCACACCGGCAAGATCGTCGTCTCGATCCCGGCCGGCGGCCGCCTCGCCGCGATCGCCGCACCGCCACCGCAACCCCTGGTCAGCCCGGACGGCGGCTACATCATCGTCGGCGGCATGGGTGGCCTCGGCTTCGTCGTCGCGCGCTGGCTGGTCGAGCGCGGCGCGGGACTGGTTGTGCTGAACGGACGTTCGGGCCCCACCGGCGAGGTGGCCGCCACCATCACGGAGCTCAACGCCGCGGGCGGCCGCATCGAGGTGGTTACCGGCGACATCGCCGAGCCGGGCACGGCCGAGCGGCTGGTGCGCGCGGTCGAGGACGCCGGCTTCCGGCCGGCCGGGGTCCTGCACAGCGCCATGGTCCTCGACGACGAGATCGTGTTGAACATGTCGGAGTCGGCCGCCCGGCGCGTATTCACCCCGAAGGTCGCGGGCGGCTGGTTGCTGCATCAGGCCACCGCCCACCTGGACCTCGACTGGTGGCTGGCGTTCTCGTCGGTGGCCTCGCTGCTGGGCGCGCCGGGCCAGGGCTCCTACGCCGCCGCCAACTCGTGGGTCGACGGCCTGGTCGCCCACCGGCGCGCGGCCGGACTGCCCGCGGTCGGAATCAACTGGGGCCCATGGTCGGAGGTGGGCCGCGCCCAATTCTTCGCCGACCTCGGCGTCGCGATGATCACGGTCGAGCAGGGGCTCGAGGCCATGCAGCTGGCGTTGTCGGCCGACCGGGTCCGCACCGGCGTGTTCAGTCTCGACGCCCGGCAGTGGTTCCAATCCTTCCCCGCCGCGGCCGGGTCGTCGTTGTTCGCCAACCTGCAAGACGCGACGGGCGAGCGGCGCGGCGGCGGCGCCATCCGCACCGAACTGGACGCCTTGGACGCCGCCGAGCGCCCCGCCCGCCTCGCCACCGCGATCGCCAACGAGATCCGGGCAGTGCTGCGCTCGACCGAGCCGATCGACCCGGGCCGCCCCATGCAGTCGCTCGGCCTCGACTCGCTGATGGCCCTCGAACTGCGCAACCGGCTCGAATCCAGCCTGGGCACAACGCTGCCGGCCGCCCTTGTGTGGGCGTACCCGACGATCACCGACCTTGCCGGCGCGCTGTGTGAGCGGCTGGGTTACGCGCCGCTCACCGACGGCGACGAACCGTCCGACGGGGACACCGCCCTGTCGGACGAGGAGATGGAATTGCTGTCCGATCTGGTGGCGGCAAGCGAGTTGGAAACCGCAACGGGGGGCAGTGAGTAATGACGAGCATTGCCGAACGCGCAGCGCAGATGTCACCGAAGGCGCGCGAGGTCCTGGCACGTGAGCTTGTCCGCGCGGGAACGGCGTTCCCGACCGACATCGCCGAACCGGTGGCGGTGGTGGGCATCGGTTGCCGGTTGCCCGGCGCCGTCGCCGGGCCGGAGAGCTTCTGGCAACTCCTAGTCGACGGCCGCGACGCCGTCGGCGAGGTACCGGCGGACCGGTGGGACGCCGACGAGTTCTACGACCCCGACCCCCAGGCGCCGGGCCGGATGACGACGAAATGGGGCGGCTTCGTCGACGACGTCTCCGGATTCGACGCCGACTTCTTCGGCATCACCCCCCGCGAAGCGGTCGCGATGGACCCCCAGCAGCGCATGCTCCTCGAGGTAGCCTGGGAAGCGCTCGAACACGCCGGCCTGCCCCCGGATTCGTTGAGCGGCAGCCGAACCGCCGCGCTGATGGGCATCTCGGCATGGGACTACACGATCCTCAACCTCGAGCGGCGCGCCGAGATCGACGCATACATGAGCACCGGGAACCCGCACAGCGCGGCGGTGGGCCGCATCTCCTACCTGTTGGGGCTGCGCGGCCCGGCGGTCGCCGTCGACACGGCGTGTTCGTCGTCGTTGGTGGCGATCCACCTGGCCTGCCAAAGCCTGCGGCTGCGCGAGAGCGACGTCGCCCTCGCGGGCGGGGTGCACCTCTCCCTGTCGCCGTTCACCAGCATCGCGCTGTCAAAATGGTCCGCTTTGTCACCGACGGGCCGCTGCAAGACCTTCGACGCCCTGGCCGACGGGTTCGTGCGCAGCGAGGGCTGCGGGGTGGTGGTGCTCAAGCGGCTGTCCGACGCCACCCGCGACGGCGATCGTGTGCTCGCCGTGGTGCGCGGGTCGGCCATCAACTCCGACGGCCGGTCCAACGGCATGACGGCGCCCAATGCGGCGGCCCAGCGCGACGTGATCACCACCGCGCTGCGGCAGGCCGACGCCACGCCGGACAGCGTCAACTACGTCGAAACCCACGGAACCGGAACGATACTGGGTGACCCCATCGAGTTCGAGGCGCTGGCGGCCACCTACGGACGCGGCGAGGGCGGCTGCGCGCTGGGATCGGTCAAGACCAACCTCGGGCACCTGGAGGCGGCCGCGGGCGTCACCGGATTCATCAAGGCGATCCTGGCGGTGAACCGGGGGCTCATCCCGCCCAACCTGCACTTCACCCGGTGGAACCCGGCGATCGACGCCTCCTCAACGCGGCTGTTCGTGCCGACCGGGCGCACGCCGTGGCCCACGGCGGGCCCGCGCCGGGCGGCGGTGTCGTCGTTCGGCCTGAGCGGAACCAACGCGCATGTGGTGATCGAGCAGGCGCCCGATCAAGCACCGGCGCAGCCGCATCCCGCGCCCGCGTTGTCCACCCTGGTGGTGACGGGGAAGACGCCGCAGCGGCTGGCGTCGATGGCCGCGACGCTGGCCGACTGGCTGGGCGGTCCCGGCGCGGCGACGCCGCTGGCCGATGTCGCGCACACGTTGAGTCATCATCGCGCCCAGCACAACTGGCGCGGAGCCGTCGTCGCCCGCGACACCGCCGCCGCGGTGGCCGGGCTGCGCGACCTGGCCGCCGGCGCGCCGGCGCCGGGCGTGCTCGCTCCCGTCGAGGCCGCCCGGCGCACCGGCACGGTCTTCGTCTACTCCGGCCAGGGCGCGCAGTGGGCCGGCATGGGCCGCCGCCTGCTGGCCGACGAGCCCGCCTTCGCGGCCGCGATCGCCGAACTCGAACCCGACTTCGTTGCCCAGACCGGGTTTTCGCTGCAGCGGACCCTGGCCGACGGTCAGCCGGTGGTCGGCATCCAGAACATTCAGCCCGTGCTGGTGGCCATTCAGCTCGCGCTCACCGCGCTGTGGCGCGACTACGGGATCGAGCCCGACGCGGTGATCGGGCACTCGATGGGCGAGGTCTCGGCCGCCGTGGTGTCCGGCGCGCTCACGCCGGCCGAAGGGCTGCGGGTGATCGCCACCCGGTCGGCGCTGATGGCCCGGTTGTCGGGCCAGGGCGCGATGGCGCTGCTCGAACTCGACGCCGAGGCGACCGGAGAACTGATCACCGACTACCCCCAGGTGACGCTCGCCGTGCACGCCTCACCGCACCAATCGGTCATCGCCGGGCCGCCCGAACAGGTGGACGCGGTCATCGCGGCCGTCGTCGCCCGAAACCTGCTCGCGCGGCGGATCGAGGTCGACGTCGCCTCGCACCACCCGATCGTCGACCCGATCCTGCCCGAACTACGTTCTGCGCTTTCCGATTTGGAACCCAAGGCGCCGGCCATCCCAATGCTCAGCACGACCACGGAAGGGCCCACGCCGCTGCCCGACGCCGATTACTGGGCCGCCAACCTGCGCAACCCGGTGCGCTTCCACCAGGCCGTCAGCCGGGCCGGCGCCGACCGGCACACCTTCGTCGAGATCAGCCCCCACCCGCTGCTCACCCACGCCATCGCCGACACGCTGGGGGCCGAAGCCCGCCACGTCATCGGCACGCTGCACCGCGACACCGACGACACCACCAGCTTCCACACCCAGCTGGCCGCCGTCGCGCAAACCCCGCCCGGCGCCGACCACGGCCGTCTGGCCGACATCCCGGTGACGCCCTGGCGGCACACCCAATTCTGGGTCGCCGACCGGTCCGCGATGTCGGAGTCGGTCGCAGCCCACCCACTGCTGGGCGCGCACATCGAGGTTCCGTCCAGCCGCGACCACGTGTGGCGGGCCGACACCGGCACCGCGGTCTCCCCCTGGCTCGCCGACCACAAGGTGTTCGGTCAGGCCGTCATGCCCGGCGCGGCGTTCGCCGAAATCGCCTTGGCCGCTGCCAGTGAAGCGCTGGGCGTGCCGGTTGCGGGCATCTCGATCAACCAGCTCGAGGTCGAGCAGATGCTCACCCTCGGCGACCACACCCAGCTGACCACCCAGCTGACCCGCGGAGCAGACGACAAGACCCGCATCGAGATCTACTCGCGGTCGTCCGGCGGCTGGGTCAGACACGCCACCGCCAGGGCCGAGCTGCGGACGTCGGACGCCCGCCCCGACCGGCCCGCGCCCCCCGGGCACGGCGACACCGAGATCAAACCGGCCGACCTGTACGGCGTGCTGCGCCACGCCGGCCAGTACCACGGCCCCGCCTTCGCTGCGCTCGCCACCATCCACCGGATGCCCGGCGGGTTCGTCGAATCGGAAATCATCCTCCCGGACGAGGCGCCGCGGCATCCCGCGTTCCGGCTGCACCCCGTCATGCTGGACGCCGCGCTGCAGAGCCTGGCCGCCGCGATGCCGGACGACGAACTCGCCGGGTCCGCCGAAGCCAGTTACCTGCCGGTGTCCTTCGACGCCATCCGGGTCTCGGGCGACCCCGGCCGGCGCGCCCGCTGCCGGGTCCAGCTGACCAACCTCGACGAGGGCGGCGTGGGCAAGCTGGGCAGAATCGTGTTGACCGACGACGCCGGAACGGTCACCGCGGAGATCAACGACATCTACCTGCGCCGCGTCGAGCGGCGCAGCGTGCCACTTCCCCTGTCGCAGAAGGTATTCGACACCACCTGGGTGTCCCGGCCGATCGCGGCCGCCGGCTCCGACGCCCCCGGCAGCTGGCTGGTGCTCGCCGCCGCCGAAACCCGCGAGGGTGCGGCGGCGTTCGCCACGGGCTGGCGCTCACCGGCGCGCCGGGTGGTCACCGCCGACCTGTACGACGAGTCCGCCATCCTGTCCGCATTCGCCGACGCGGCCGGCGATCCCGAGCGCCCACCCGTCGGCGTGGTCGTGTTCGTGGCCCCCAACCCTGGCGTCGGCGACGACGGCATAAGCCGGGCGCGGGAAACGGTCTGGGCGGTCTCGACCGTCATCCGCGCGATCGTCGGCGGCTGGCACGGTCGATCGCCGCGGCTCTGGCTGGTCACCCAGGGCGGCCTGGCGGTGCACGAGGAGGCAGGCCAGCCCGGGGTCGGCGCGCTCAAGGGACTGGTGCGGGTGCTGGCCTACGAGCACCCCGAGCTGCGGAGCACGCTGGTCGACCTCGACGGCGATCCCGCGATAGCGCTCAACGCCGAACTGTCCGAGGCGGTTTCGGGGCAGGTCGACGACGTGGTCGCGTGGCGCGGCGGGCAGCGTTAC
Organism: Mycobacterium sp. E3298; assembly: GCF_001666895.1. Taxonomy (NCBI): domain Bacteria; kingdom Bacillati; phylum Actinomycetota; class Actinomycetes; order Mycobacteriales; family Mycobacteriaceae; genus Mycobacterium; species Mycobacterium sp. E3298. The sequence continues at coordinate 10,357 of NZ_LZJB01000379.1, read as the reverse complement.
ACGGAACGCCTCACCCGGGCGGCCATCGGCGAACGCACCACAGGGGACGTCGTCCGGCGGGGAGCGTCCTACATCGTCACCGGTGGACTCGGTGGCCTCGGCCTCGTCATGGCGCGATGGCTGGTGGACAGCGGCGCCGCGCGACTCGTCCTCAACGGGCGCAGCGAACCGTCGGAGCAGCAGCGCGCGGTCCTGGCCGAACTGGAGCGCACCGCCGAGATCGTCGTGGTGACCGGCGACATCGCGACCGAAGGCGTCGCCCAGAAACTGGTGACCGCCGCCGGCGAATCTAACCTGCGCGGCGTCCTGCACGCGGCCGCCGTGCTCGACGACAGCCTGGTGTTCTCGATGACCAGGGAGAGCGTCGAACGGGTGTGGGCGCCCAAGGTCACCGGGGCGCTGCGACTGCATCAGGCCAGCGCCAGTTGCGACTTGGACTGGTGGCTCGGGTTTTCGTCCACCGCCTCGATGCTGGGCGGCCCGGGGCAGGCCTCGTACGCGTGCGCGAGTGCCTGGCTGGACGCCCTGGTCGACTGGCGGCGGGCGGCGGGCCTGCCCGCCGCGGTGATCAACTGGGGCCCGTGGGCAGAGGTCGGGCTCGCCCGCACGCTCGCCGGCGGCGCGCTCGATCCCATCACTCCCGCCGAGGGCGCCGCGGCGATGGAGCCGCTGCTGGCCAGCGGCAGATGCCACACCGGCGTCGGCCGGCTGCGGCCCGACCGGGCGCTCATCGCCTTCCCCGAAATCCGCGAACTCGGCTACTTCACCAACGTGGTCGCCGAACTGGAGGCCGCGGGCGACGGCGGCGACTGGGCGGGCCCCGAGGCGCTGGACGGGCTGGAATCCGGTGCGGCGCAAGCGCTGATGACCGATCGGCTGCGGGCACGCATCGCCGCGGTCATGGGTTACGCGGATCGATCGGCCGTCGATCCGAATGTTCCCCTCATCGAGCTCGGGATGGATTCCCTGATGGCGGTGCGCATCCGGAATTCGGCACGCGCGGACTTCGGGGTCGAGCCGCCGGTGGCACTCCTGTTGCAAGGGGCGTCGCTGCACGACCTCACGGCCGACCTGGTCCGCCAGCTCGGCCTGGCCGGCGATGCACAGGCACTCGAGCAGGAAGACGCGGTTCGCGACCGGGCGCAGCAGCGCGCGGCCGCGCGCCAACAAGCCGCACTGCGGCGGAAGCGAGGACACCAAGCATGAGCACGACCTCGACGGAGTTGCCGCCCAACGTGATCGCGGTGGTCGGCATGGCCGGACGATTCCCCGGCGCCAACGACGTGTCGGCGTTCTGGGACAACCTGCGCCACGGCAAGGAGTCCATCACCACGCTGTCCGAGCAGGAGCTCAAAGCCGCCGGGGTCGGCGACGACGTGCTGGCGAACCCGGCGTATGTGCGGCGCGCACCGATCGTCGACGGGGTCGACGAATTCGACGCCGAATTCTTCGGCTTTCCGCCCCAGCTCGCCCGGATGCTGGACCCGCAGCACCGGTTGTTCCTGCAGTGCGCGTGGCACGCGTTCGAGGACGCCGGCTGCGACCCCGCCCGGTTCGACGGTTCGATCGGCGTGTACGGGACCAGCTCGCCCAGTGGCTATCTCCTGCACAATCTTTCGTCACATCGCGCCCAGGACGCCTTCATGGGGACGGGTCTGAACTTCGAGCAGTTCAACCTGTTCCTGCAGAACGACAAGGACTTTCTCGCCACCCGGGTGTCCCATCAGTTCGATCTGCGCGGCCCGAGCATCACGGTCCAGACCGCGTGCTCGTCCTCGTTGGTCGCGGTCCATCTCGCGTGCCAGAGCCTGCTCAGCGGGGAATGCGACCTGGCCCTCGCGGGTGGGGTGTCGCTGTCGGTCCCCCACCATGTGGGGTACTGGAATTCGCCGGGCTCCATGGTGTCCGCGGTCGGCCATTGCCGACCCTTCGACGTGCGGGCCGACGGCACCGTCTTCGGCAGCGGCGTGGCCATCGTGGCCCTCAAGCCCCTGCAGGCCGCCCTCGACGCCGGTGACCGCATTCACGCCGTCATCCGCGGATCGGCGATCAACAACGACGGATCGATGAAAATGGGCTACGCGGCACCGAATCCGGCCGCCCAGGCCGACGTGATCGCGGAAGCCCACGCGGTGGCCGGCGTCGACGCGTCGACCGTGAGCTATGTCGAGACACACGGGACCGGCACGCCGCTCGGCGATCCCATCGAGGTCCAGGGTCTGCGCTCCGCGTTCGCCGTGTCGCAGGCGCCCCGGCCCGGCCCCTGCGTGCTCGGGTCGGTCAAGTCGAACATCGGCCACCTGGAGGTGGCGGCCGGCGTGGTGGGCCTGATCAAAACCATTCTGTGCCTGAAGAACAAGGCGATCCCCGGGACGCTGCACTTCACCAGCCCGAACCCAGAGCTGCACCTCGACGAGACCCCGTTCACGGTGCGCAGCACCTACGGGGCGTGGGATTCCGAAGGTGCGCGGCGGGCCGGCGTCAGTTCGTTCGGGGTGGGCGGCACCAACGTCCACGTCGTGGTCGAGGAGGCGCCCCACGTTCCGGACCGCGCCGCGCCACCCGGTCCCCAGGTGCTGCTGCTGTCGGCGCAAACCACGGCGGCGCTTGAGCAGTCGCGCGCCGCACTGGCCGACGCGTTGGCCGGCCCGGACGGTCCCGAGCCGGCCGACGTCGCCCACACCCTCGCCGGACGCCGCAAGCACCGCCTCACCATGGCGGCCGTGGTGCACGACCGCGATCATGCAGCCACCGTGCTGCGGGCCGCCGAACACGACAACGTCTTCGTCGGCGAATCCCTCGCCGGCGGCGAAAACCCCGCGGGGCGGGTGGTGTTCATGTTCCCGGGGCAGGGCGCCCAGCACGTCGGCATGGCCAGGGGCCTCTACGACACGGAGCCCGCGTTCGCCGAACACTTCGACGCCTGCGTCGCGGGATTCGGCGATGAGATGGGCATCGACCTGAAGGCGTTGATATTCGGTGACGCCGCAACCGACCTGGAGCGCATCGACCGCTCCCAGCCCGCCCTGTTCACGGTGGAATACGCGCTGGCGCGGTTGGCCGAACACTACGGGCTGCGTGCCGGGGCGTACATCGGTTACAGCACGGGTGAGTACATCGCGGCCACGCTGGCCGGGGTGTTCGGCCTCGAGACGGCGATCACGCTGGTGGCCTTGCGCGCCCGCCTGATGCACGAGTCCCCGCCCGGTTCGATGGTCGCCGTCGCGCTGGGCCCCGACGACATCGCTCCCTACCTCACCCCGGGCGTCGAGCTTTCCGCGGTCAACGATCCCGGCAACTGCGTCGTCGCCGGGGCAGGCGACGAGATCCGCGCGTTCACCCAGCGGCTCCGCGAGGCGGGCATCACCGCCCGGCGCGTGCGGGCGACACACGCATTCCATTCCAGCGCAATGGATTCGATGGCGGCTGAATTTCAGCAGTTCCTGTCCGGCGTCGAGCTGCGCCGCCCCGACACGCCGCTGCTCAGCAACCTCACCGGGACCTGGATGTCGGACGAGCAGATCACCGACCCGGCCAGCTGGGCCCGCCAGATCAGTTCCACGATCCGGTTCGCCGACGAGCTCGACGTGCTCTTGAGCGATCCGGGCCGCGTGCTCGTCGAGGTCGGTCCCGGCGGCAGCCTGACGGGCTCGGCGATGCGGCATCCGAAGTGGTCGAGTGGCCACCGCGCGGTTCGCCTGATGCGACATCCGATTCAGAACGTCGACGACCGGGACACCTTCCTGCTCGGGCTCGGCCAACTGTGGGCGGCCGGTGTGCCCGTCGATTGGGAACCGCTGACCGGGCCGACGCCCAGGCTGGTCTCCCTGCCCGGTTACGCCTTTGCCCGCGAACGGCATTGGGTCGACGCGAAACCCCTCGCCTGGCTCGACCGGTCCACCGAGACTCCCGAAGCCCCGGGCGCTGCCGCCAACAGCGCCGATCCGTCCACGAACGGGCATCAATCGCACACCGAGGCGACGCTGCGGCAGATCTGGATGCAATGCCTGGGCCTGAACTCGATCGGCCGCAACGACAACTTCTTCGACCTCGGCGGCGACTCCCTGATCTCGATCGGCATCGCGACCAACGCCGGCAACGCCGGGCTGGATGTCACGCCCCAGGATCTCTACGGCAACCCGACATTGGCCACCCTGGCGGCCCACGTCGACGCCAAATACGCGGCGGGCTCGCTGGCGAAAGCGCCCGACGCCGCGTCCCGTCCGGCCGTTCCTCCGAACGTCGCGCAGTTCCTCGAGAGCGGCGTGCGGCGGGCGGGGCGCTGGCGCGTGCCGTTGATCCTGCGCCTCGATCCGACGGTCAGCCTCGACGACATCCGGGCGGTGCTGACCGCCGTGACCAACCACCACGACGCGTTGCGGCTACAGCTCGTCGAGCACGCCGGGACCTGGGTCCAGTGCGTCACGGAAGCAGCCGAATTCGATCATCTGTCGTCGCGGACGCTGCCCGGCACCGATGCCGACACGCAGCGGGCGGCGGTGCTCGACGTCGTGGCCGAGCTCACGGCACAGGACGACCTCGCCGCGCCGTTGACCGCCAGCCTCCTCTCTGGCCCCGGCGACGCGCGCTACCTGACGTTGTCGCTGCACGAGGCCGTCGCCGACACCGCCTCCCGCGAGATCCTGGTCGCCGACATCTTCACCGCATTCACGCAACGGCTGGCGGGAGAGGACTTCTCGCTGCCGCCGACCACCACCTCGTGGCGGGACTGGTCGCTGCGCGTCGCCGGCCTCGCCACCCACCCCGCGGTCCTCGATACGAGCGACTTCTGGCTGGAGAGCTCGGGCCGCGCGACGCTGCGGCCGGCGGACCCGGAAGTCACCGACCGGCCCCTGGGCGACGACCTGGCCAAGGTGCCGTCGGCGCTCACCGTCGAGCAGACCTCCGAGGTCGACGATTTGCGGCGCGCGCTCGGCTGGTCGATCGACGAGATCCTGCTCGCGGCGCTCGGCAGGACCATCGCCGAGACGATCGGCACCGGCGTCCTCGCCGTCGACCTGGAGGGGGCGGGCCGTTCGGTGTTGCGGCCGGACGTGGACCTGCGCAGGACCGTCGGCCGGTTCACCACGATCTATCCGGTGCCGCTTCGCTGCGCGACGAGCGACGACACCGGCGCGAGCGAACTGCTGACCGACGTGCGCGACACCCTCAAATCCGTTCCGCACCATGGGATCGGATACGGGCTGCTGCGGCACCTCTACGCGCCCACCGCACGCGCACTCTCGGCCGTGCCGCCCGCCGACGTCCACTTCCGGTACGTCGGCATGATCCCCGAATTGCCGCCCATCGGCGCGCCGGTGCAATTCGACTCGGACGCGGCCATGCCGGTGCGCGACACGATCCCGGGCCTGGGCCATGCCATCGAGCTTCGGGTGTACCGCCACTCCGGCGTGCTGCACCTCGACTGGTGGTACGACACCCGCCGGGTGCAGGGCGCGCGCGCCGAAGCGCTGGCGCGGCGCTTCCCATTGGCGCTGCGGGAGCTGATCGGGGACGCCATGTCCGCCGCTTCCGGCGACGGCGACCTCGGCTCGCAGCAGGTGGAGTTGGCGTTGGTGGACTTGTCGGCCCTGGATGCGAGCTGAGGGGGGGCCGGTGAATCACGCACGCAGAGCGACGGACAAGGCGGTCGTCGTCGACAAGGTCCGCAAGACCTTCGGCGATTTCGTGGCCTTGCACGAGGTCAGCTTCGAAGTCGGCCGGGGCGAGGTGCTCGGTCTGCTCGGCCCGAACGGCGCGGGCAAGACGACGCTCGTCGACATCCTGTCGACCCTGAGCCGGCCGGACAGCGGCCGCGCCGTGGTCGCCGGCTACGACGTCGTCCGGGAACCGGCCGGTGTCCGCCAGGCCATCATGCTCACCGGGCAGCAAGTCGCGATCGACGACATGCTCACCGGCGGCGAGAATCTGGTGATGTTCGGTCGGCTGTTCGGCTTGAGCAAGTCGGCGGCCCGCGCCCGCGCCAAGCAACTCATCGACGAATTCGATCTGGCATACGCCGCCGACCGCCGGGTGAAGACCTACTCCGGCGGCATGCGCCGCCGGATCGACATCGCCTGTGGCCTGGTGGTCCGGCCCCAGGTGGTGTTCCTCGACGAGCCCACCACCGGCCTGGATCCGCGTAGCAGGCAGAGCATTTGGGACCTGGTCGGCAAGTTCAAGGACATGGGCGTCGCCACGCTGTTGACGACGCAGTATCTCGAGGAGGCGGACGCGCTGGCCGACCGGATCGTCGTCATCGACCACGGACGGGTTATCGCCGAGGGGACGGCCGACGAGCTCAAGGAGCGCACCGGCGGCAGCTATTGCGAAATCGTGCCGCGGCGCCTCGCGGATCTGCGGGTGATCGCCGACGTGCTCGGCCCGTTGCTGCCGGAGAAGATCAGGGCCACCCTGACGCCCGATTCGGATCGAATCGCGATCCCCGCCCCGGACGGCGCCAACACGCTCGTCGAGGCCGTCGGGCGATTGGCCGCCGCCAACATCGAGGTGGCTGACGTGGCTCTGCGGCGACCTTCGCTCGACGACGTATTCCTCGCGCTGACAGACGAATCCCCCGCCGCGCGCACCCCCGTCGCTACCCGGGCCGTCGGGTGACCGCCACCGCGACCACCGAGCGGCACCTGTCCACGCTGACGCAGTGGTGGGTCCTCACCGTCCGCTTCATCGCACCGACGCTGCGCAACGGAGAGCTGCTCGTGACCGTCGCGTCGTCGGTCGTTTTCACCGCCGGCTTTTACATCCCGCTGCATCAGATCATGGGCACCGCGACCAAGGGACTGTCCAGCAGCTACGCGCAATACGTGATGCCGCTGATCGCGCTGCAGGCGATCACCTTCGCCGCGATGTCGACGGCGTTTCGGGCCGCGACCGATTCGGTGCAGGGCATCAACCGCCGGTTCCGGTCCATGCCGATGGCCCCGTTCGCCCCGGTGGGAGCCCGCGTCTCGGCCGCGGTGTACCGGTGCACGGTTTCGGTGGCGGTGGCGGTGGTCTGTGGCTACGTGATCGGATTCCGGTTCCACCGGTCGGCGATCTACGTCGTCGCCTTCTGCCTGTTGGTGGTGGCGATCGGGTCGATGCTGTCCTTCGCGGCGGACCTGGTGGGCACCGGGACGCGCAACCCGGAGGCCATGACACCGCTGCTCATCCTGCCGCCGCTGATCTTCGGACTGCTGTCCACCGGAGTCCAACCGGCGCAGCAGTTTCCGCACTGGATCCAGCCGATCGTCCGCAACCAGCCGGTGTCCCAGTTCGTGATCGCCCTGCGCGCCCTGGCCGGGGACGCCGCCCCGTACGGAGGGTCGGTGACGTGGCCGGTGCTGGCGCCGACGCTGGCGTGGTTGTCCGGGTTGACGGCGCTGCTGATACCGGCATCGGCGATCGTTCTGGCCAGGCGGGCGCGATGACCCTGGTCCACGAAGCCACCGATCCGGTCGTCGAACGGCGCCGTCACCACGAGGACTCGCCGCGGGCGCTGGCGACCCAGACGTGGGTCCAGACGCGGCGGATCCTGCTGCGCTGGGCGCGCGACCTGACGGCGGTGATCGAGGCGCTGGTGTTGCCCGTCCTATTCCTGCTGACGCTGAACATCATTCTGGGCAACGTCATTTCGCAGGTCACCGGTCACAGCGCGCTGTACGGCACGGTTCCGCTGAACGCGCTCGCCGCCACGATCAACGGCGCGGCGATCGGGGCGATCGGCCTCATCGGGGAACGCTCCGACGGGCTGCTGCGCCGGCTATGGGTGGTGCCGGTGCACCGCGCGTCCGGTGTGCTCTCGCGCATCGCCGCCGAAATGATTCGGATCATGATCACCACGCTGGTCGTGCTGGGCGTCGGAATGCTGCTGGGTTTCCGCTTCCGGCAGGGTTTCCTCGCCAGCCTGACCTGGTTCGTCGTCCCGCTGATATTCGGGCTGGCGTTCGCGACCCTGATCACGATGGCGGCGTTGTACACCGCGAACAACTTTCTGCTCGAGACGGTCACTCTCCTGCACGTTCTGGCCGTCGTCTTCTCGACCGGCTTCCTGCCGGTGGACCAATTCCCGAAGTGGATACAGCCGGTGGTCGCCCACCAGCCGATGAGCTACGCGATCGAAGCCATGCGTGGCCTGTCGCTGGGCGGCCCGGTGCGGTGGCCGATGATCGCCACGCTGTTGTGGGCGGGCGGCATCACCGCCGTGTGCATCGTGCCGACGCTGGTCGGCTATCGACGGGCCAGCACGAGCTGACAAGGGGGTAGTGGGACAATGTTTCCCGGATCCGTGATCCGAAGGCTGACGCGCAGCGAAGAGGTCTTCGCGGTCAACGAAACCTATTTTGCATTCACCGCTTTCATCATCGGTCCCGTCGACCTCGACGCGATGGCCGACGCCTTCGACGCGCTGCTCGAGTCCCATCCGGTGTTCACCGGCCGGCTGGAACAGGGCGACGACGGCCGCTACCAGATCGTCGCGGAAGACCTGATGCACCCGGGCATCTGGGTGATCGAGGGTGACGCCGATCCGGCATCGGCCGGCATGCGGCTCGACCAGACGCAAACCTTGCTCAATCTCCGGTTGAAGCGCAGCGGCGAGCGCACCGAACTGACCCTGTACACCCATCACAGCCTCGCGGACGCCCATCATGCGTTCGGTCTGCTCGAGGAGCTGTTCTCCCTCTACACCGATGTCGTGACCACCGGCGCACCGCCCCCGATCACACCGCAGCCCGCGCCAGAATCGCTGGAGCTGTTGCTCGAACAGCGTGGCGTGACAAAGCAGCAGCGCTCCGGGCTGGAGAAGCTGTTCAAGGCGATGTTCGCCTACGACCTGCCGGCGCAGGAGAGGCCGCCGGCGATGCCGGATCCGGATGCGATCCAACCCATTCCGATCGCGCGGATCCAGTTCACCGAAGAGGAGACGGCGGAGCTGGTGGAGTTCGGGCTGGCCAATCAGCTCAGCCTCAACTCCGTCGTGGCGGCGGCGATTCTGCTGGCCGAGTGGGAAATGCGCGGCACCCCGCACATTCCGATTCCCTACATCTATCCGGTCGACCTGCGTTACCTGCTGTCACCCCCGGTGAGTCTCACCGGCAGCACGCTGCCGCTGGGCGTGGCCACCTATCTCGCCGAGATCAGGGCCGACACCGATCTGGTCGATCTGGCTCGCGGGATCGTCGAGTCCTTCCGGACCGACCTGTCGGACGGCGTGATCCAGCAATCGGCGATGCATTTCAACCTGCAGTATCAGGGCACCCCGGCCGGGCTCCCTCCGGTGGTGCTGTGCACCGACACCGGCACCATCCCCCCGCTGCGGGTTCCCGAAGAGATCGAGCTCGAGGACTTTCAGAGCGAGCTCTACTTCCCCACCCGCGCGCCCGTCGACCTCTACAGCGTCGGAACCTTCGCCAACCGGCTGTTCATCGAACACCACGCACACCTGCCCGGGCGCGAAAAGACTTTGGAGGCAATCCATTCGCGGCTGTGCTCGCTGGTCGACGAGGACAGCTGGGTCATGGAGTGAACCGGCGCCGTCACGATGCCGCGACGGCGCCCTCCCCTTCGGCCACCAGCGTCTCGGTCAGGTGCAGGCTCAGCGAACGCGCGGAGTTGTAGGTCGCCACGACCTTGGGGGTGATCCGTATCCCCGTCTCGGCCTCGATGCGGGTCCGCAGCTCGAGGTTGCCCAGCGAGTCCAGGCCGTGATCGGCGAACGCGCGGTCGGGATCGATCGCGCGCCGCAGGATCAGCCCCGTCTGCTCGGTGATCAGGCGCCGCAGCCGGGCCGGCCATTCGTCGGGCGGCAGCGCCCGCAATTCTGCGCGCAGCGTGGCGCCCTCGCCGCCGTGCTGTTCCCCTGCGGCCTGGAAGGCCTCGGCGAAGGGGCTGCGCGCCACCAGCGCGGCCAGCCACGGCGCGCCCGTCGTCGGGACGTAACCGGTGTAGCCGCGGTCGTACCGGAGCAGCGTCTCGAACGCGCGCGCGCCCTCGTCCGGGGCAATCATGGTGGTGCGGCCCCCGGCCGCCAGGAAGGTCGCGCGGCCGATCTCGCCCCACGCCCCCCACGCGATCGTGGTGGCGGGCAGGCCCTGGCCGCGGCGCCAATGGGTGAACGCGTCCAGCCAGCTGGAGGCCGCGGCGTAGGCGCCCTGGCCAGCGGAGCCGAAGAGCGCGGCCACCGACGAGAAGCAGCAGAACCAGTCCAGCGGCTGTCCCGTTGTCGCGTGATGTAAATTCCACACGCCGTTGACCTTTGGCGCCCAGTCCTTGTCGATCAGCTCGTCGGTGATGTTGGCGAGCACGGCGTCCTCGACCACCGCGGCGGCATGCAGCACCCCGCGCAGCGCTAGTCCGG
>NZ_LZJB01000378.1:0-33946 GCF_001666895.1 Mycobacterium sp. E3298 | reverse complement strand
CGCGGCCAGCAGCAGCGCCGCCCCGTAACCGCCCGCCGCGGCGGGCTCCGCCCCCGGCGTGGCCACCACCAGCGCCGGGCCCGCGGCCACCTGCGGAACGACGCCCTCGCCCGACGAGGTGACCACCGCGGTGCCGGGAAACGCGCGCCCGAGTTCCTCGGCGGTGCGGCGCGCCCCGACGACCACGGCGCGCACCGCGTCCGACCCGCAGCGCGCGCAGCGCCGCGTCGGCTCAGTCCGCCCGCACCAACGGCAGACCAGCGCCGGGCCGCCCTCCCGCAACGACTCGGCCAGGGAGAGCGGACCCGTGCAGTGCCGGCACCGGGCGATGGTGCGGCAGCGCGCGCAGGCCAGCGACGGGACGTATCCGCGCCGCGGCACCTGCACCAGCACCGGCGCCCCGGCCTCCAGCGACGAGCGGGCGGCGCGCAGCGCGATCGACGGGATGCGCGCGGTCCGCGCGGCCGGGTCGCGTTCGTCGGCGTAACCGGTGTCGTCGAGGGCGACCACCCGCGGCGTGCGGGCGCGCACCACCGCCCGGGCCGCGACGATGTCGTGCGCCCACCCGCTGCGCACCAACGCCTGCGCCTCGGCGGTGCGCGCGTAGCCCCCGATCAGCGCCGCGCACCGCGCCTGGTGGGCGCGCAGCATCGCCACCTCGCGGGCGTGCGGGTACGGCGCCCGGGGCTCGGCCAGGCTGTCGTCGGCGTCCGCCCACACCATCACCAGACCCAGATCGCTCAGCGGCGCGAAAGCCGCGCTGCGGGTCGGACGCGGTGCGCGCCGTGGTCGTCGGGGCGCGCCGCACCGCCGAGGAACTCGGGCGCGCGTTTCCCGGCACCGCGGTGGTCACCTCGTCGGGCGAGGGCGTCGTTCCGCAGGTGGCCGCGGGCCCGGCGCTGGTGGTGGCCACGCCGGGGGCGGAGCCCGCCGCGGCGGGCGGTTACGGGGCGGCGCTGCTGCTGGACACCTGGGCGCTGCTGGGCCGCCAGGACCTGCGCGCCGCGGAGGACGCGCTGTGGCGCTGGATGTCCGCCGCGGCGCTGGTGCGTGCCCGCGGCGACGGCGGGGTGGTGCTGGCGGTGGCCGAATCGTCGATTCCCACGGTGCAATCGCTGATCCGCTGGGATCCGGTGGGTCATGCCGAGGCCGACCTGGCGGCCCGGACAGAGGTGGGCCTGCCGCCGAGCGTGCACATGGCGGCCCTGGACGGCGCCGCCGACGCGGTGGCGGCGCTGCTCGAGGAGGCCGGGTTACCGGAGGGCGCCGACGTGTTGGGGCCGGTGGATTTGCCGGCGGGTATCCGCCGGCCGGCGGGGACCCCGGCCGGCGTGCCGGTGACCAGGATGCTGGTGCGCGCCCGCCGGGAGCAGGGGCTGGCGCTGGCCGCGGCGCTGCGCCGCGGCGTGAGCGTGTTGTCCGCGCGCCAGACCCACGAGCCGGTCCGGGTGCAGATCGATCCGCTGCACATCGGATGACCTCGCCAAATCCTGCCCGAGGCGATAGTATGCGTCGGAAATAATGCCTGACTACGACATTGGAAGGTTGTTACACTTCCTGGTCTTCTGCCGCCGATAGGCCGGAGACGATCCCGAAGAAGGGGCGAGATGGCAGCGGAGAACGTGACCACGGCGGACGATTCGCTGGACGTAATCACCGACGCTTTGCTGACGGCTTCCCGCTTGCTGGTCGCCATTTCGGCGCGGTCCATCGGGCAGGTGGACGAGACCATCACGATTCCGCAGTTCCGGACGCTGGTGATCCTGTCCAATCGGGGCTCGGTGAACCTCGCCACGCTGGCCGGCCTGCTCGGGGTGCAGCCGTCGGCCACCGGGCGGATGGTCGACCGGCTGGTCGCGGCCGGGCTGATCGACCGCCTCCCGCACCCGACCTCCCGGCGCGAGCTGCTGGCCGCGCTGACGAAGCGCGGGCGCGAGGTCGTTCGCCAGGTCACCTCCTACCGGCGCGCCGAGATCGCGGCCATCGTGGAAAAGATGCCGCCGGCGGAGCGCCACGGGCTGGTGCGGGCCCTGACCGCCTTCACCGCCGCCGGCGGCGAGCCGGACGTTCACCTCGACGCCGAGATCGACCTTTAGCCGTCACCGCTTCTCGGCGGTGACCAGCAGGTACTCCCAGTCCATGCTGCCGTAGGCGAGATATTGCTCCGCGAGCTCGACGAGTTGCGCGTCCAGCTCGGCGGCCAGCACGCGGTTGTGGCCGATGTTCGTGTAGGCCTCGATCGTCGGGCCGTAGTGGTTCTTGAAGTAGGCGTGCACCGCCTCGGCGCTGTCGAACCGGTTCACTTTGAGCAGTCCGCGCACCGCGGTCACCCGCCCGACGCGGCGGCCCAGCAGTCCGGTGACGTAGCCCTCGCGCCCCCACAGCGCGGCGGGCGGCACGGCCTGCGACAGGCTGGGGCGGTACGGCCGGATGGTGGCGAGCATCCGGCCGAAGAATCCCTCCGGCGTCCAACTGATCACGCCGATCGTCCCGCCCGGCCGGCAGACCCGGACCAGCTCGTCGGCGGCCCGCTGCTGATCGGGGGCGAACTGGATGCCGATCGCGGACATCACGACGTCGAACTCGCCGTCGCCGAAGGGCAGCGCGTGCGCGTTGGCTTCCCGGTAGTCGAGCGTCAGGCCCTGCGCCGCGGCGCGGGCCCGCGACCGCTGCAGCAGCTCGGGGGTGAGGTCGCTGGACACCACCGTGGCACCCGTGGCGGCCGCGGGCAGCGAGATGTTTCCGGAGCCGGCGGCGACGTCGAGCACGCGGACGCCGGGGCCGATGCCGGTGGCCCTGACCAGGACCGGGCCCAACGGCGCCATCACTTCCTCGGCCATCAGGGCGTAGTCTCCCAGCGCCCATACGGTGCGATGCACGGCGCTGTCGCTGATCGTCGTGTCGAGGGTCATCAGACCTCCTTCGTGGTAAGGAAAAGGGCTGCCCACTCGACCCCGTTGTCACCAGCACGGCAGTGCGGTCACATCGGCAGATGGTAACCGCTAGAAACAGTATGCATGAGAAATAATCGACCCGCGCAAGTTTTTGGTGGGTGGCGGGCGCCGCTTTCTAGACTGTGCCGGTGCGTCTCGTCTTCGCCGGCACCCCCGAACCCGCGCTGCCCGCGCTGCGCCGCCTCATCGACTCGCCCCGTCACGAGGTGATCGCCGTGCTGACCCGGCCCGACGCGGCCGTCGGCCGACACGGTCGGCCGCAGCCGTCGCCGGTGGCCCGCGAAGCGCTCGACCGGGGCATCCCGTTGCTGCGGCCGGCGCGGCCGAACTCGGACGAATTCGTCGCCGAACTGCGAGAGCTGGCGCCCGACTGCTGCGCCGTCGTGGCCTACGGCGCCTTGCTGCGCGACGGCCTGCTCGGCGTGCCCCCGCACGGATGGATCAACCTGCACTTCTCGCTGCTACCAGCCTGGCGCGGGGCGGCGCCGGTGCAGGCGGCGATCGCGGCCGGGGACACCGTCACCGGCGCGACGACCTTTCAGATCGAGCCCAGCCTGGACTCCGGGCCCGTCTACGGCGTCGTCACCGAGACGATCCGGCCGACCGACACCGCCGGGGAACTGCTTGGGCGACTGGCCGTTTCGGGCGCGGCGCTGCTGTCGACCACCATGGACGGCATCGAAGACCGGACGTTGACGCCGCGACCGCAACCCGCCGACGGGGTCAGCATCGCGCCGAAGATCACCGTCGAGCAGGCCCGCGTGCGCTGGGACCTGCCGGCGCCGGTCGTGGAGCGCCGGATCCGCTCGGTCACACCCAATCCGGGCGCCTGGACGCTGATCGGCGACCTGCGCATCAAGCTCGGCCCGGTGAGTATCGACGCCGATGCCCCAGAACCGTTGGCGCCCGGCGCTATTCACGTTGACCGCAAGAACGTGTGGATCGGCACCGGCTCGCAGGCGGTGCGGCTGGGCCAAATTCAACCACCCGGCAAGAAGCTCATGAGCGCGGTCGACTGGGCCCGGGGAGCGCGTCTCGACTCCGCGGCGCGGGCGACATGAGCCCGCCGCGGCCCACCGACCGCGGGCGCGGCAGGCGGCGGCGGCCGTTCGACCCGGCACGCGCCGCCGCGTTCGACGTGCTGCGGGCGGTCAGCGAGCGCGACTCCTACGCGAACCTGGCCCTGCCCGCCCTGCTGCGCGAACGCGGAATCGGCGGCCGCGACGCCGCGTTCGCCACCGAACTGACCTACGGCACCTGCCGCACCCGGGGCCTGCTCGACGCGGTCATCGGGGCCGCCGCCAACCGGTCGCCGGACACCATCGACCCGGTGCTGCTCGATCTGCTCCGGTTGGGCACCTACCAGTTGCTGCGCACCAGGGTCGACACCTACGCCGCGGTCTCGACGACGGTGGAACAGGCGGGGATCGAATTCGATTCGGCGCGAGCGGGTTTCGTCAACGGCGTACTGCGCGCCGTCGCCGCCCGGGACGAGAAGTCCTGGGTCGAGGAGCTGGCGCCCGATTCGGCGCGCGATCCGGTCGGTCATGCCGCCTTCGTGCACGCGCACCCGCGCTGGATCGCGCAGGCCTTCGCCGATGCGCTGGGGCCGGCCGCGGCCGAGCTCGACGCGGTGCTGGCCAGCGACGACGACCGCCCGCAGGTGCACCTGGCGGCCCGCCCCGGTGTGCTGAGCGCCGCCGAGCTGGCCGACGCCGTCGGCGGCACGGTCGGCCGGTATTCGCCCTACGCGGTGTACCTGCCGGGCGGCGACCCGGGTCGGCTGGCCCAGGTACGCGATGGCGCCGCGCTGGTCCAGGACGAGGGCAGCCAGCTGGTCGCGCGGGCGCTGACCTTGGCGCCGGTCGAGGGCGATGCGGGGCGGTGGCTGGACCTGTGTGCCGGACCGGGCGGCAAGACCGCGCTGCTGGCCGCGCTGGGCTCGGAGTCCGGGGCCCGCGTCACGGCCGTGGAGCCCGCGCCCCGCCGCGCCGACCTGGTTGTGCAGAACACCCGCGGCCTCCCGGTCGACGTGCTGCGGGTGGACGGGCGGCAAAGCGGACTCGAGCCGACGTTCGACCGGGTTCTCGTCGACGCGCCGTGCACCGGGCTGGGCGCGCTGCGGCGCCGGCCCGAGGCCCGGTGGCGACGCCAGCCGGGCGACGTGCCCGCGCTCACCAAATTGCAGCGCGAGCTGCTGGGCGCCGCGATCGAGCTGACCCGGCCGGGCGGTGTGGTGCTCTACGCGACCTGCTCGCCGCATCTCGCCGAGACCGTCGGCGTGGTGGCCGACGCGCTGCGCCGGCATCCGGTGTCCGCGTTGGACACTCGGCCGCTCTTCGAGCCGGTCACCGGGCTGGGGGATGGGCCGCACGTCCAGCTCTGGCCGCATCGACACGGCACCGATGCGATGTTCGCGGCCGCGGTGCGCCGAGAAGCGGGGTAGGGCCGCGGCGAGCGCCCGGGCAATCGGGCGCGGGCGGGGAACGGCGCGGCTTGCCGGCGTGAAGCCGCCGGCGGCGCTCAGTAGTCTGGCGCACATGTCTGGCAACACCGGTAGGCCGCTGATCGCGCCGTCCATCCTGTCCGCCGATTTCGCGCGGCTAGCCGACGAGGCCGCCGCCGTCGTGGGCGCCGACTGGCTGCACGTCGACGTGATGGACAACCACTTCGTGCCGAACCTGACCATCGGCCTGCCGGTGGTCGAAAGCCTGCTGGCCACCACGAACATCCCGATGGACTGCCATCTGATGATCGAGGACCCCGACCGGTGGGCGCCCGGCTACGCCGAGGCCGGCGCCTACAACGTGACGTTCCACGCCGAGGCCACCGACAACCCGGTCGGCGTGGCGCGCGATATCCGCGCCGCGGGCGCCAAGGCCGGCATCAGCGTCAAGCCGGGCACCCCGCTCGAGCCGTACCTGGAGATCCTGCCGCAGTTCGACACGCTGCTGATCATGTCGGTCGAACCCGGCTTCGGCGGCCAAAGCTTCATCCCCGACGTGCTGAGCAAGGTGCGCACCGCGCGCAAGCTGATCGACGCCGGGGAGCTGACGATCCTGGTCGAGATCGACGGCGGCATCAACGACGACACCATCGAGCAGGCCGCCGAGGCCGGCGTCGACTGCTTCGTCGCCGGGTCGGCCGTTTACGGCGCGGAGGACCCGGAGGCCGCCATCGAGGCGCTGCGGAGGCAGGCCGCCGCCGCCTCACCGCACCTGCGCCGATGAACCAGCCCGCGGGCGGCCTCGACGCGGCCATGCGCCTGGCGATCGAGCAGTCCAACCACGTCAAGGGCACCACCTATCCGAACCCGCCCGTGGGTGCGGTCATCCTGGACTCCGCGGGCGTGGTCGTCGGCGTCGGTGGTACCGAACCCGCCGGCGGCGACCACGCCGAGGTGTTGGCGTTGCGGCGGGCCGGCGACCTGGCGGCCGGTGGAACCGCGGTGGTCACCCTCGAGCCTTGCAACCACTACGGCAAGACCCCGCCGTGCGTGAACGCCCTCCTGGCCGCCGAGCTCGCGGCGGTGGTTTACGCCGTCGCCGACCCGAACCCGGACGCCGCCGGTGGCGCGGCCCGGCTGACCGAGGCCGGCGTGCGGGTGACGGCCGGGGTGCTGGGCGACGAGGTGGCCGGCGGGCCCTTGCGGGAGTGGCTGCACAAGCAGCGGACCGGGCTGCCGCACGTCACCTGGAAGTACGCCGGCAGCGTCGACGGCCGCAGCGCGGCCGCCGATGGCACCAGCCAATGGATTTCCAGCGAGGCCTCGCGGCTGGACCTGCATCGCCGCCGCGCGGCGGCCGACGCGATCGTGGTCGGCACGGGCACCGTGCTTGCCGACGATCCGGCGCTGACCGCCCGGTTGCCCGACGGCTCGCTGGCCGACCGGCAACCGCTGCGCGTGGTGGTGGGAATGCGCGAAATACCTTCGGAGGCAAAGGTTCTCAACGACGACTCGCGGACCATGGTGATTCGCACGCACGACCCCATGGAGGTGATCAAGGCGTTGTCGGACCGCACCGACGTCCTGCTGGAGGGCGGTCCCACCCTCGCGGGCGCGTTCCTGCGGGCGGGGGCGATCAACCGCATCCTGGCGTACGTCGCGCCGACGCTGCTGGGCGGCCCGATCTCCGTCGTCGACGACGTCGGGGTGCCCACCATCGCGCGGGCGTTGCGCTGGCATTTCGACGGAGTGGACCGGCTCGGGCCGGATCTCGTGCTCAGCCTGGTTCCACGCGTCGATTAGCGGTGACCGGCCGAATCGCCTTGCATCGGGTCCTTGCCGGTTAGGCCGCGCGCACGCTTGTCGGCATACATGTCTGCGTCGGCAAGACGCATGACGTCGCGCTCGCCGGCGGCAATGCCTGCGCTGAAGTCGACCGGCGCGCCGACCTCGGCCCACCGGCGGCGGAGCCGATCGAGGATCCGCCCGGCCTCTGGAGTATCGGCATCGATCAGCAGGAGGAGGAATTCGTCGCCGCCGATGCGGAAGGCGACGTCATTCTTGCGGGCCGACCGGCGCAGCGCGTCGGCGAAGGCGACCAGAACTTCATCGCCGGCCTCGTGGCCGTGACGGTCGTTGTAGCGCTTGAAGTTGTCGAGATCGGCGAGCACCACGGCGCACCGGCCGGCGTGTTGCGACAGCCGGTGTGCCAGGGTGGTCCGGTTCAGCAATCGGGTCAACGCGTCGGTCTGCGCGATGTCGCGCAGTAACAGGCTCTGCTGCACGAGCCGGTCGATGAGCCAGGCCGGCACCTCCGCGACGAGGACCCACATGGTCGCGGCCAGCACCACGGTCAGCGTCGAGGCGGGAAGCGGTTTCACGCAGGCCACCACGAACGCCGCGGCGCCGAGCGGGAGCAGGGCCAGTGAGCGCCACCGCCGACCGGTGAGGCCGAGGTAGGCGAAGGTGATCGTGATCGTGCCGGGGAAGTCGCGCGTGGCGGCCGGTTCGATGGCTCCGGCGAGGAGGGTGACGACAAGCGACGCCACCGGCCATCCCACCAGCAATCCGCGCCGGCCTTGCCAACCGCGGAGCCGGCCCGTCAGCGCGACGAACGCCGCCAGCAACGCGGCCGCGCCGAGCGCCCAATTCAGGGTGGTGTCGCGGCCGGTGGTTCCGGCGTGCGCTCCGGCCGCGGCGTATAAGCCGAGCATCGCAAGGAACGCCGTGCAGCCGATCGCGTGCAACCGTTCGGCTGACGGTTGAGGATCAATGCGCCACGGCACGCAGCCAGAATAGGAGACC
Source organism: Mycobacterium sp. E3298 (assembly GCF_001666895.1). Taxonomy (NCBI): domain Bacteria; kingdom Bacillati; phylum Actinomycetota; class Actinomycetes; order Mycobacteriales; family Mycobacteriaceae; genus Mycobacterium; species Mycobacterium sp. E3298. Next base: position 25,741 of record NZ_LZJB01000378.1, on the reverse strand, counting down.
CGGGGCCACCGTGCGGGACCCAAGCGCCGGTGCCGGCCACCCTGTCGGGTGTGCTACCGGTCCGCCGGTGACGATCGGAAGCGCGTAGCGCTAGCGCTCGCCCAACGAAACCGCTTGCGGCTCAACGACTTCCGGCTCGTCGGCGTGTTCCTTGCGGCCGCCGATCAACAGGCCGAGCAGCGCTCCCACGATGCAGATGACCACGGTGGCGCTGAAGATGTCGCCGTACATCATCGCGAACGCCTTGAGGTACATCGTCCCCTGCGCCGCGATCCGCTCCAGCAGGGAGGCGTTGGGCGGTATCGCGGCGGTCAGCCCCGCCACGATCTGGTTGAACCGGTAGAGGCCCCACGCGCTGAGCGCGGCGACCCCGATCAGCATGCCGGTCATCCGGGCCACCACCACGGCCGCCGAGGCGATGCCGTGCTGGGCCGACGGTACGACCCGCAGCGCCGCGGACGTCAGGGGCCCGATCACCAGGCCCAGGCCGATGCCGGCGACCAGAAGGTCGGCGTGCAACACGGGAACGCTGAACACCCCGAAGATGTCGTGCTTCTGGCTCAATACGTCCTGGCGCCAGTAGTGGATCAGCCAGTAACCGTAGGCCGCGATCAGCAGACCGATGAACGTCATCACCCGATCGCCCACGCGGGTGGCGATCCAGCCGCCCAGCACGGCCCCGATCGGCAGCGCGATCAAGAACCACAACAACAAGCCGGCGGCCTGCGTCTGGTCCATCTGCAGCACGCCCTGGCCGAACAGCTCCACGTCGACCAGCGTCACCATCAGCGCCGCACCGGCGGCCAACGATGCGCCCAGCGCGGCCAGGAAGGGGCGGAAGTGCACCCCCGCCGGCTCGATCAGCCGGGTACGCGAGAACCGTTCCCACAGCAAAAACAGCACCGCGACGACGACCGCCCCGATGACCAGCGGCAGCCCGTAGCTCGGCAGGATCTGCTTGCCGTCGGGTTGCGGGTTGTACAAGCCGATGACGGCCAGGCCCAGGGCGACCGCGAGCAGCACGCCGCCGACCAGGTCGACCCGCTCGGGGTTCTCGACCTTCTCGCGCGACGGGAGGCTGAATTGGATCATCGCCATCGCGATCAGGGTGAGCGGCACGTTGATCCAGAACACGTAGCGCCAGTCGTGGAACAGGTACACGATGAAGATCCCGTACAGCGGGCCCAGCACGCTGCCGAGCTCCTGCGCGGCGCCGATGCCGCCCAGCACGCCGGCGCGGTTGCGCTGCGCCCACAGGTCGGCGCCCAGGGCGAGGGTGACCGGCAGCAGCGCGCCGCTGGCCACACCCTGGATGGTGCGTCCGGCGATCAGCAGGTGGAAATCGCCCCAGTGCCCGGCGAGGGCGGTCACCACCGACCCCACCATGAATAGGGCCAGGCTGACCTGCAGCACCAGCTTGCGGCCGAACCGGTCCGAGGCCCGGCCCAGCAGCGGCATCGCGGCGATGTAGCCCAGCAGGTACATCGTGATGATCCAGGTGATGCGCTGCAGCTGGTTGATGGGGATGTGAACGTCGCTCATGATGTCGCGCATGATCGTCACGACGACATAGGCGTCCAGGGCCCCCAGCAGGACCGCCAGACTGCCGGCGCTGATCGCGACGCGGCGTCCGGTCTGCGAACTCATGAACTCACCGGGGGCTTGGTGACCTGGACCTGCTCGCCCCAGTTGGACAGGGTGACCTGCACGGAATTGCCCGAACTCTTCTGCAGGTTGGCCTGCACCAGCTGGTGCTCACCGGACTCTTGCACCCACACGGTGCTCGGCACCGGCTGCGTCGCGTTGAACTGCGGCATGATCTTGTTCACCGCATCGGCGGACACGTTCCCGCTGATGCGAATGGTGTTCTGCCCATTGATGGTTTCGCGGCCCTCGGCCTTGGCGTTGCTGAAGTTGGCCAGCGCGTTGCCCAGCCCGCTGTCCGGGTTCAGCAGCACGGACACGTCGTAGATGTCGGATGCCTTGCCGAAGTCGCTCCACTTGTTCGGCGTCAGGGTGGCGTACAGCGTGCCGTCGACGACCACGAAGTTGGCGTCGATGTCGGATCCACCGAGCGTGATCGTGGCGTTGCCCGACGCGGCGGTGGCCGGCGCCGTGGTGAGGTCACCGGTGAGCGTCTTGATGGGCAGCCCCTGGATCTTGCCTTGGATCGACAGGACCAGGTGCACGCTCTTGACGGCCTTCGTGGCGTCGGCCGACTGCTTGACCAGGGTCGTGGCGTCGGGCAGCGGGGCGCCGCTCTGCTTTGAACCCGACGAACAGCCGGCGATCAGGGCGGTGGCGAGGGTCAGGGATGCGATGACGGCCGATAGACGGCGGCGGGTCTGCATACCTTGCATCGTAGAGGGTGCCGCCGGCCGGCTTTGGAGACGCGGGGGCCCGGTGCCGGCCCGGCGACGCCGGTTTGGGCTGCTCACCAGCGCGACCGCCGCGTTTGGGCGTCCGATTAACCTGATGGCATGTTCACCGGAATTGTCGAGGAACTCGGAGAGGTGACGGGCCGCGACGTGCTGGCCGACGCCGCGCGGCTCACCATCCGCGGACCCGTCGTCACCTCGGACGCCGGGCACGGCGACTCGATCGCCGTCAACGGCGTCTGCCTGACCGTCGCGGAGCTGCTGCCCGACGGTCAGTTCACCGCCGACGTGATGGCCGAGACCCTGAGCCGGTCGAACCTGGGCGCCCTGGAGGTCGGCAGCCCGGTCAACCTGGAGCGCGCCGCGGCGGTGAACAGCCGGCTCGGTGGGCACATCGTGCAGGGCCACGTGGACGGGACCGGCCGGGTGGTCAGCCGGTCGCCGTCCGAGCACTGGGAAGTGGTGCGGATCGAGATCCCCGCGGCGGTGGCGCGTTACGTCGTCGAGAAGGGATCGATCACCGTCGACGGCATCTCCCTGACGGTCTCCGGGCTCGGCCCCGACTGGTTCGAGGTTTCGCTGATCCCCACGACCCGGGAGCTGACCACGTTGGGTCGCGCTCCGGTCGGGACGCAAGTGAACCTGGAAGTCGACGTGATCGCCAAATACGTCGAGCGGTTGCTCACCGCGCGATAAGCCTGCCGCCTCGGGTCAGCAGGGCTCGCCCGGCGGCGTCCAATACGGCTCCCCGGACGGGGTGTAGCACGGCGGTGGCGCGTCGGGCGGCGGGACCGTCATCGCACCGGCCGGCAGGACCCAGTTACCCCAGCGCCCCGGGTCGGTGCAGCCACCGACGCTCACATGCCGACCGCCGACGTCGGCGCACGCGTCGGCCGTCGCCCGTTGCGGGCAGGCGATACCCGCTCCAAGTCCGGCCGCGAATATCGAGGTCACGACCGGTACCGCCAGTCTCACAGTGATGCTCATGCCGGTCAGCGTAGATTGCTGGCCGCGAACAGGGAGCCGTTTGGCCGCAGTCGGCCTATTGCTGGGGCGCGCCCGCGGTCCCTGTGAACAGCATCGCAATAACCGGCCTCGCCCGGTGGTTCATACTGAATGCAAGACTTGGGCTCTTCCTGCGGACCCCTGAGACAGCAAGGTAGCGACGATGACGAGGTTGGACTCCGTCGAGAGGGCGGTTGCCGACATTGCGGCCGGTAAGGCCGTGGTCGTCATCGACGACGAGGACCGCGAGAACGAAGGCGATCTGATCTTCGCCGCCGAGAAGGCGACGCCGGAGATGGTGGCGTTCATGGTCCGCTACACCTCGGGCTACCTCTGTGTGCCGCTGGACGGCGCGATCTGCGACCGGCTGGGTCTGCTGCCCATGTACGCGGTGAACCAGGACAAGCATGGGACCGCCTACACCGTCACCGTCGACGCGAAAAACGGTGTGGGCACCGGAATCTCGGCCTCCGATCGGGCCACCACCATGCGGCTGCTGGCCGACCCCGCCAGCATCGCCAACGATTTCACTCGCCCGGGGCACGTGGTTCCGTTACGCGCCAAGGACGGCGGCGTGCTGCGCCGGCCCGGGCACACCGAGGCCGCCGTCGACCTGGCCCGGATGGCCGGGTTGCAGCCGGCGGGCGCGATCTGCGAGATCGTCAGCCAAAAGGACGAAGGCTCGATGGCGCAGACCGATGAGCTGCGAGTGTTCGCCGACGAGCACGACCTCGCACTGATCACCATCGCCGACCTCATCGAGTGGCGGCGCAAGCACGAGAAGCACATCGAGCGGATCGCCGAGGCCCGCATACCGACCCGGCACGGCGAGTTTCGTGCCATCGGCTACGCCAGCATCTACGAGGACGTCGAGCACGTCGCGCTGGTGCGCGGCGAGATCGCCGGGCCGAACGCCGACGGCGACGACGTCTTGGTGCGCGTGCACTCCGAGTGCCTGACCGGTGACGTGTTCGGCTCTCGGCGCTGCGATTGCGGGCCCCAGCTGGACGCCGCGATGGCCATGGTCGCGCGGGAGGGGCGAGGCATCGTGCTGTACATGCGCGGCCACGAGGGCCGCGGCATCGGCCTGATGCACAAGCTGCAGGCCTACCAGCTGCAGGACGCCGGCGAGGACACCGTCGACGCCAATCTCAAACTCGGATTGCCTGCCGACGCAAGGGATTACGGAATCGGGGCGCAGATCCTGGTCGACCTCGGGGTGCGCTCGATGCGGCTGCTGACCAACAACCCGGCCAAGCGCGTCGGGCTGGACGGCTACGGCCTGCACATCATCGAGCGGGTGCCGCTGCCCGTCCGCGCCAACGCCGAGAACATCCGCTACCTGATGACCAAGCGCGACAAGATGGGCCACGACCTCGCCGGTCTCGACGACTTCCACGAATCGGTTCACCTGCCGGGCGAATTCGGCGGCGCTCTGTGAGCGGTAGCGGCGAGCCGGACATCCCGGCGCTCGACGCGTCCGGCCTGCGCGTCGGCATCGTGGCCAGCACCTGGCACAGCAAGATCTGCGAAGCGCTGCTGGACGGCGCCCGCCGGGTGGCCGCCGAGTCGGGCATCGACAACCCGACGGTGGTCCGCGTGCTGGGCGCCATCGAACTCCCGGTGGTGGCGCAGGAGCTCGCTCGCAACCACGACGCGGTCATCGCCCTCGGCGTCGTGATCCGCGGGGGAACACCGCACTTCGAGTACGTCTGCGATGCGGTGACCCAGGGCTTGACCCGGGTGGCGCTGGACGCCTCGACGCCGGTCGCCAACGGGGTGCTGACGACCAACACCGAGCAGCAGGCCCTTGATCGCGCCGGGCTTCCGGAATCGGTCGAAGACAAGGGCGCCCAGGCGGCCGGGGCGGCACTGACCGCGGCGCTGACGCTGCGTGAGCTGCGCGCTCGGTCGTGACCACGGGCGAGGGCTGGGACGTCGAGTTGCGTCCCCACCGCACACCGATATTCGTCTACGTCGCGGCGTTCACCATCGCCGCGGTGCACATCGCGATCGGCTTCCTGCTCAAGGTCGGATCCACCGGGGTGGTGTTCCAGACCACCGACCAGGTGGCGATGGCCCTGCTCGGCCTGGTGCTCGCCGGGCTGGTGCTGCTGTTCGCCCGGCCGCGGCTGCGGATCGGGGCGGCGGGAATCTCCGTGCGAAACCTGTTGGGCGACAAGCTCATCGAGTGGCCGGACGTCACCGGCGTCTCGTTCCCGGTGGGCAACCGGTGGGCGCGCGTCGATCTACCCGACGACGAATACATTCCCGTGATGGCCATCCAGGCCGTCGACAAGGAACGCGCGGTCAGCGCCATGGACACCGTGCGATCGCTGCTGGCGCAGTACCGCCCGGACCTCCCTGCCCGCTGAAGGGAGCTACCCGTGCCGGCACGGATAGCTCCCCATCAGGTGAGCGGGTCAGAAGTTCTTACAGTCGGTCATCATCTGCTGGAAGATCGGCAAAGCCTGCTGCGCGCCCTGGTTGTGCTCGATGGCGTGCAGCAGGTTCACGCGCTGATCCGGCGACGACGCCAGGTACTGCTGCAAGAACTGCTGGTTCGGCGGCGACTGGTCGAGGTACTGGGCGGCCATCGGGTTTTCCGCGTGCACCGCCCGCATCGCCTGGTCGTAGCTGCAGGTCGTGTTGATCATCGGGCCGTAGTCGGGGGCTGCTGATGCGACCCCGGCTGCGGCGGTCGACGCCAATGCCAGGCCGCCGACCCCCATCGCGATCCTGGTCAACGAGCGCTTGAACATCTGTGGACTCCCTCCATTGATTGCCACCCACTGTAACGTCCAGCTACCCCCTTGGTAACCAGAACAAACCGTCCACACCGCCGACCGGTCGTCATAATCCGAGGTCATTCGGCCTTTTCGGGAAGTGGCGGATCTGTCGGTGGGCTACTCGTCTATCGAACAAGCGCTCGAATGCGTTACAGAAGCGCCCGAACCGGGGTCGGCGTTTTCGCCGCGTCGAGCCGTGATCCCGAGGCCCCGGCGTGTCCCGGGCGGCTACTAGCCTGGATGGGTGCCAGATCCCGCCACGTACCGTCCCCCGCCCGGGTCCATTCCGGTCGAGCCGGGCGTCTACCGATTCCGGGACGCGCACGGGCGAGTCATCTACGTCGGGAAGGCCAAGAGCCTGCGCAGCAGGCTGACGTCCTACTTCGCCGACATCGCAAGCCTGCATCCGCGAACCCGGCAGATGGTGACCACCGCCGCGAAGGTCGAGTGGACCGTGGTCAACACCGAAGTCGAGGCGTTGCAGCTCGAGTACAACTGGATCAAAGAGTTCGATCCGCGCTTCAACGTCCGCTACCGCGACGACAAGTCGTACCCGGTCCTGGCCGTGACCCTCAACGAGGAATTTCCTCGGCTGATGGTCTATCGCGGCCCGCGCCGCAAGGGGGTCCGCTATTTCGGGCCCTACTCCCACGCCTGGGCGATCCGGGAGACGCTGGACCTGCTCACCCGCGTCTTTCCGGCCCGCACGTGTTCGGCCGGTGTGTTCAAGCGGCACAAGCAGATCGACCGTCCGTGCCTGCTCGGCTACATCGACAAATGCTCGGCGCCCTGCATCGGACGGGTCAGCGCCGAGCAGCACCGCCAGATCGTCGACGACTTCTGCGACTTCCTGTCCGGCAAGACCGACCGCTTCGCGCGCGAGCTGGAACAGCGGATGCAAGCCGCATCCGACGAACTCGACTTCGAGCGGGCCGCGCGGCTGCGGGACGACCTGGGGGCGCTCAAGCGCGCGATGGAGAAGCAGGCGGTGGTGCTCGGTGACGGCACCGACGCCGACGTCGTCGCCTTCGCCGACGACGAGTTGGAGGCCGCGGTCCAGGTGTTTCACGTCCGCGGCGGTCGGGTGCGCGGCCAGCGCGGCTGGATCGTCGAAAAGTCAGCGGAGGCCGGCGATTCCGGTGAGGAACAGTTGGTCGAGCAGTTCCTGACGCAGTTCTACGGGGAGCAGGCCGAACTGGGTGGCCACGACAACCAAGGGGCCGACGAGGCCGCCAACCCGGTGCCGCGCGAGGTGCTGGTGCCCTGCCTGCCGTCCAACTCCGAGGAACTGGCCAGCTGGCTCTCCGGCCTGCGCGGCTCCCGGGTCGCGCTGCGGGTGCCGCGCCGTGGCGACAAACGGGCGCTGGCCGAGACGGTGCAACGCAACGCCAAAGAGGCTCTGCAACAACACAAGCTGAGGCGCGCCGGCGACTTCAACGCCAGATCCGCTGCGCTGCAGAACATTCAAGAGGCGCTGGGGCTGGCTGACGCGCCGCTACGCATCGAATGCGTCGACATCAGCCACGTGCAGGGCACCGACGTGGTGGGCTCGTTGGTGGTGTTCGAGGACGGCCTGCCACGCAAGTCGGACTACCGCCACTTCGGGATCCGGGAGGCCGCCGGACAGGGACGCTCCGACGACGTCGCCTCGATCGCCGAGGTGACCCGCCGCCGGTTCGCGCGACACCTCAGCGAACAGAACGATGCGAATATGCTTTCCCCCGAAGGGAAGTCGCGCCGGTTCGCATATCCGCCCAACCTCTACGTCGTCGACGGTGGCGCGCCGCAGGTCAACGCGGCCAGCGCCGTGCTCGAAGACCTCGGCATCACCGACGTCGCGGTGATCGGCCTGGCCAAGCGCCTGGAAGAGATCTGGGTGCCCTCCGAGCCGGACCCCGTCATCATGCCGCGCAACAGCGAAGGGCTGTATCTGCTGCAACGCATTCGCGACGAGGCGCATCGGTTCGCCATCACCTACCATCGCAGCAAGCGATCTAAGCGAATGACCGCCTCAGCGCTGGATTCGGTGCCAGGATTGGGGGAACATCGCCGCAAGGCACTGGTAACCCATTTCGGATCCATCGCCCGCCTCAAGGAGGCCACCGTCGACCAGATCACGGCCGTTCCCGGAATCGGTGTGGCCACCGCCACCGCCGTTCTGGAGGCGCTGCGACCGGAGCAGCCCGGAGAAGCCGAATGACGGGTGAAGTGGCGGAGGGCCACCCGAGGGAGGCCCGCCCCGAAGGCGGGGCCGGCATCGACGTCGTTCTGGTGACCGGATTGTCGGGCGCCGGGCGGGGTACCGCTGCCAAGGTGCTCGAGGACCTGGGCTGGTACGTGGCCGACAACCTGCCGCCCCAGCTGATCACCCGGATGGTGGACTTCGGCATGGACGCGGGATCTCGGATCACCCGCTTGGCGGTGGTGATGGACGTGCGGTCGCGCGGCTTCACCGGCGACCTCGACGAGGTGCGCAACGAGCTGGCCACCCGCAACATCACCCCGCGCGTGGTGTTCATGGAGGCCTCCGACGACATGCTGGTGCGCCGCTACGAGCAGAACCGCCGCAGCCACCCGTTGCAGGGCGAGGCGACCCTGGCCGAGGGCATCGCCGCCGAGCGCCGGATGCTGGCCCAGGTGCGCGCCACGGCCGATCTGATCATCGACACGTCGACCCTGTCCGTGCGCGGGTTACGCGAGAGCATCGAGCGTGCGTTCGGCGGCGACGCCGGCACGTCGATCAGCGTCACCGTCGAATCGTTCGGCTTCAAGTACGGCCTGCCGATGGACGCCGACATGGTGATGGACGTACGTTTCCTGCCCAACCCGCACTGGGTCGACGAGCTGCGCCCGCTCACCGGGCAGGACCCCGCGGTGAGCGAGTACGTCTTGAGTCAGCCCGGGGCCGCGGACTTCCTCGACGCCTACCACCGGATGCTGTCCCTGGTCGTCGACGGCTACCGCCGGGAGGGCAAGCGCTACATGACGGTGGCGATCGGCTGCACCGGCGGCAAGCACCGCAGCGTCGCGATCGCCGAGGCGCTGATGGGGCTGCTGAAGGCCAATCCTCAACTGTCGGTGCGGGTGCTGCACCGGGATCTGGGCCGCGAATGAGCGGGCCGACGAATCACGGCATCGTCGCCCTGGGCGGCGGACACGGCCTGTACGCGACGCTGTCCGCGGCCCGCCGGCTCACGCCGCACGTGACCGCCGTGGTGACCGTCGCGGACGACGGCGGCTCGTCGGGACGGCTGCGAAGCGAATTGGATGTGGTGCCGCCGGGCGACCTGCGAATGGCGTTGGCGGCCCTGGCATCTGACAGCCCACACGGGCGGCTGTGGGCGACCATCCTGCAGCACCGATTCGGCGGCAACGGGGCGTTGGCCGGCCACCCGATCGGCAACCTGCTGCTCGCCGGGCTGTCCGAGGTGCTGGCCGATCCGGTGGCCGCCCTCGACGAGCTCGGCCGCATCCTGGGCGTCAAGGGCCGCGTGCTGCCGATGTGCCCGATCGCGTTGCAGATCGAGGCCGACGTCTCCGGCCTGGAGACCGATCCGCGGATGTTCCGGCTCATTCGCGGCCAGGTGGCGATCGCCACCACCCCGGGCAAGGTGCGCCGGGTGCGGCTCCTCCCGTCCGACCCGCCGGCGACCCGGCAGGCCGTCGACGCCATCATGGCCGCCGACCTGGTGGTGCTGGGTCCCGGCTCATGGTTCACCAGCGTGATCCCGCATGTCCTGGTGCCGGGGCTGGCCGCGGCGCTGCGGGCGACCACCGCCCGTCGGGCGCTGGTGCTGAATCTGGTGGCCGAGCCGGGGGAGACGGCGGGCTTCTCCGTCGAACGTCATCTGCACGTGTTGGCCCAGCACGCACCGGGGTTCACCGTGCACGACGTCATCATCGACGCCGAACGGGTGCCCGGCGAGCGGGAGCGGGAGCACCTGCGCCGCACCGCGATGCTGCTCCAAGCCGAGGTCCACTTCGCCGATGTGGCCAGACCTGGTACACCTTTACATGATCCGGGCAAACTCGCGGCGGCCCTGGACGGGGTCCGGACGGCCCACAAGGCTCCGGGAGCGCCTCCGGTCACGGCCACCGCGGACATTCGGGTCGACAGTGCAAGTCCACAGACCGGTGGGAGTGGACCGGCTGGCAGCGGACCAAGGGGTGACGACGCGTGGCGATGACGACCGAAGTCAAGGACGAGCTCAGCCGCCTGGTCGTGAAGTCGGTCAGCGCGCGCCGGGCGGAGGTCACGTCGCTGCTCAGGTTCGCCGGCGGATTGCACATCGTCGGTGGCCGCGTGGTGGTGGAGGCCGAGGTGGACCTCGGCAACGTCGCGCGCCGGCTGCGCAAGGACATCTTCGAGCTCTACGGCTACAACGCCGTCGTGCATGTGTTGTCGGCCAGCGGGATTCGCAAGACCACCCGCTACGTGCTGCGGGTGGCCAACGACGGTGAGGCGTTGGCCCGCCAGACCGGACTGCTCGACAACCGCGGCCGGCCGGTGCGCGGTCTGCCCGCCCAAGTCGTGGGCGGCAGCGTCGCCGACGCCGAAGCCGCCTGGCGCGGGGCCTTCCTGGCGCACGGTTCGCTGACCGAGCCGGGACGGTCGTCGGCCCTGGAGGTCAGCTGTCCCGGCCCGGAGGCCGCGCTGGCGTTGGTGGGCGCGGCGCGCCGGCTCGGGGTAAGCGCGAAGGCCCGCGAGGTCCGCGGCGCCGACCGGGTGGTGGTGCGCGACGGCGAGGCGATCGGCGCGTTGCTGACCCGGATGGGCGCCCAGGACACCCGGCTCATCTGGGAGGAGCGCCGGATGCGCCGCGAGGTGCGGGCGACGGCCAACCGCCTCGCCAACTTCGACGACGCCAACCTGCGCCGCTCGGCGCGGGCCGCGGTCGCGGCGGCCGCCCGGGTGGAACGCGCACTCGAGATCCTCGGCGACACGGTTCCCGACCACCTGGCCTCGGCCGGCAAGCTGCGGGTCGAGCACCGGCAGGCGTCGCTGGAGGAGCTCGGCCGGCTCGCCGATCCGCCGATGACGAAAGACGCTGTGGCGGGCCGCATTCGGCGACTGCTGTCGATGGCCGACCGCAAGGCGAAGATCGACGGCATCCCGGACACCGAATCGGCGGTCACGCCCGATCTGCTGGAAGACGCTTAACCCCGCAGCGGCTTGCACCGCGAGCGGGACGATGAGCTAACTGCGGTCCTGTCCGTGGCAAACCAGTGTCGAGCGCATGAGTCATCGCTTGCCTCGCCCGATTGGTGCGAAACGATCCGGGGGCGGCATTGCCGATCTCCATTCCACATTCCATTCACATAAATCATGTAATTCATAGAATTCGCCTCGCGTCGACATGCAATGGAGCATTCCGGGTGATTAAGCGGCTGATTGCCGCCCGCCCCTCCGCTGAAATGCAAGCCGCCGACTGGCGAATTCATACAGCGCACATATCTTCTCTGAAGATCATATGAGTTACGGACGTGTCGGCAGCTCGTGAGCCACGCGAGCGCAGTAACCGGTGCCACGGCGATCCGTTGCGGCCAAGCGCAACCCATGGCCAGGTACTCCTTCGTCAGCCAGTCCCACCGAGGCGTCCGGCTGCGGGTCTCATCCGCCGTGACCGCAATTTATGATCGTGAGATTTTTATTCAACCGCCAGCGGTTCACGGGTGTGCTTCTCGCATTTTCACCGACTATTCATCCGGTCGCCTCCTCCGATTCGCGCGAGGTAGAGGGGTTTAGGCCGCCTTGCTTGCCGGGCCCACCGAGGCGCGGGTCGGCGACTCCGGGATGCAACGGCGCCGAGCCCGGCCGAATTGGGCGGAAGGCATTTCGGCCGGGGCTGGCTAGTGTCCTGTCTGCAAGGAATTGTCCGCGGGCCAGCAAACTCGCATTTCGTTTCGGCGGCGGCACGAAGGGGCTCGATTGCCGGCGTTCGGCTTGCCGGCGGACGCAAGCACAGGGCCGGCGGTGGCGACACGGCCGGAGGCGGAGGATGGCATGGATTTCGGGGCGTTACCGCCGGAGATCAACTCCGGCAGGATCTATTCAGGGCCGGGGCCGGCGCCGCTGCTGGCAGCGGCGGCATCCTGGGACGGTTTGGCGGCCGAATTACGTTCCGCAGCAGTGTCTTACGGTTCCACGATCTCGGAGCTGAGAGCCCTCTGGCGCGGGCCCGCGTCGACGGCGATGGCGACCGCGGCGACGACCTACATCGCGTGGCTCGACGAAACCGCCGTGCGGGCCGAGCAGGCCGCCGTGCAGGCCAAGGCGGCGGCGGCCGCCTACGAAGCCGTCTTCGCGGCCACCGTCCCGCCCCCGGTGATCGCGGCCAACCGGGCCTTGCTGGCCTCGCTGATCGCGACCAACATCCTGGGTCAAAACACCCCGGCGATCGCGGCCACCGAGGCGCAGTACGCCGAGATGTGGGCGCAGGACGCGGGCGCCATGTATGCCTATGCCGCCTCGTCGGCGGCGGCGACGCAACTGACACCGTTCGCAGCGCCGGCCGCGACCACCGACGGCAGCGCGGAGGCCGACCAGTCGGCCGCGGTGGCCTCCGCGCTCGGGTCGTCGAGCGCCTCGCGGGTGGAATCTGCGCTCTCGGAAGCGGTTTCGCAGGCGCCGGTGGCGGTGCAAAGCCTCGCGGTGAGCGCGAACGCGGTGACGACGCCGGCGGCCGCCCTGCCGTTGGGCCTGGCGGACATCACCGGGATCCTGAAGACCTTCAACAGCGTCATGGGCACCATCTCCGGCCCGTACACCCCGCTCGGGGTGGCCAACCTCGCGAAGAACTGGTACCAGATCGCCCTCAGCATCCCGAGCGTGGGGACGGGCATCCAAGGAATCGGGCCCCTATTGCACCCCAAATCGCTCACCGGGGTTCTTGCGCCGCTGCTGCGCAGCGACCTGCTGACCGGCGCCGCCTTGTCGAGTACGAGTTCGGTTTCGGCCGCGACGGGTCGGGCCGGGCTGGTCGGGTCGTTGTCGGTGCCGGCGAATTGGGCGTCTGCCGTTCCCGCGATCCGCACGGTGGCGGCCGAGCTGCCGGAGACGATCGTGGAAGCCGCTCCCGCGATGGCCGTGAACGGCCAACAAGGGATGTTCGGCCCCACCGCCCTGTCGAGCCTGGCCGGACGTGCCATGGGGGCCACCGCCACTCGCGCGGTCGCCGGCTCGACCGTCCGCGTGCCGGGTGCCGTCGCCGTCGACGACATCGCGACCACGTCCACCGTCATCGTGATTCCGCCGAACGCCAAATAAGAAAGGGTGTGGCAATGGTCTTCAGCGATTTCGCAACGCTGCCACCTGAGGTGATCTCCACCCAGATCTATGCGGGCCCGGGTGCCGGGCCGCTGCTGGCCGCCGCCGCGGCCTGGGACACGCTGGCCGCCGAGTTGCACTCCACCGCCGCCTCGTACGGCACGGTGATCTCGGACCTGGTCGGCGAATCGTGGCAGGGTCCGTCGTCGGAGTCGATGGCCGCGGCGATAGCACCGTATCTCGCGTGGATGTCGATCACCGCGGGCCAAGCCGAGCAGACCGGCGCCCAGGCCCGGGCCGCGGCCGCCGCCTACGAAGCCGCCTTGGCGGCGACCGTGCCGCCGCAACTCGTCGCCGCGAACCGCATCGCGCTGGCCGAACTGTTGCAGACGAACCTCCTGGGGCAGAACGACGCGGCGATCGCGGCGATCGAAGACGAGTACGGCCAGATGTGGGCCCAGGATGTCGCCGCCATGTTCAGCTACGCCAGCGCATCGGAGTCGGCCGGTGAGCTGACCGCCTTCCAGGAGGCGCCGGCCACCACCAACGACGCCGGGCCGGCGGCCCAGGCGGCCACCACGGCCGCGGCAGAGCCCACGTCGTTGTCGTCCTGGCTGAAGCAGATAGAGGACTACCTCACCTCGCTCACCGGCCAATACACCAAGTTCTGGCAGCAGCTGATCGGGGGAGTCACCGGCAGCCCGGACGTCGCGCCCCTGTGGGAAACGTTGTATTCCAGCATTTCCCAGATCGGCACCCAGGCAACCTGGACCAACGTCACCAACGCCAGCATCAGCCTGGGCGTGTCGCAGTGGAAGAACTTCTTCATCTACGCGCCGTGGAGCGCCGCGATGTCGAAAACCTCGCTGGGCGCCGGTCTGGCGTCGCCGGGCCACGTCGCCGCCGGCGTCGCGGCCAAACCGGTGTCGGCGGTGCTGGGCAACGCGCCGACGGTGGGGAAGCTTTCGGTGCCGCCCGGCTGGGCGAGCGCCGCCCCGGGGATCCGGCTCGCCGCGCTGCCGGGCACCAGCATGGCCGCCGCCGCGGCGGCGGATTTCCCCGGCCTGGTCAACGAGGCGACGTTGGGCAGCCTGGCGGGCGGCGCGCTGGGCGGCCCGGCGGCGCGCGTGGTCAGCTCAACCGGCATCCAGCAGGCCCGCGTCGGCACCGGCGAGCGGCGCACCGCACCGGTCAAGCTCGACCGCATCATCGCCCAGCTCCAGGAGATGCCCGACCAAGTGCAGCACTGGAACGTCGACGAGGCCGGGCTCGATGACCTGGTCGCCAAACTCAGAACGACACCGGGCGTGCACGCCGTCCACGTGACCGACGGCGCGGAGGTCGCGGTCGGCGGCGCCGAAGCAAAGTCGGGATAGTTGGGGAGCAACGGTTTTCGCGTCGTGACCGCGGGCCTGGCCGGGCCATGGCGGACAATCCGCCTGAAGGAGGACTGATGAGACTGCTGTTAGCGCTTCTCGGCGTGTCGCTGGGCATCGCTGCCGCGGCGCCCGCGCACGCCATCCCCGGAGAGGACGAAGCGGCGACCGACGAGAACAACGAGGTCTTCATCGCTGACCTGCACCGGGTGGGGATCAGTTTCGCGGACCCCGATCAAGCCGTCGCCGCCGGAAAGGCGGTGTGCGGCTTGATCTCTCGTGGCGTCTCCGGCCTGCAGCTGCTCAACGACCTGCGAGACAACAACCCCGCGCTGACCACCAACGGTGCCGCCCAGTTCGCGACGATATCGGCGAAGTCGTTTTGCCCGCGACAACTCGATGCTTCCGCGAAGAGCTAGGCGGTGCCCGAAACACCAAGTATCGAGCGCCGCAGTATGAGTCGCCGTCGATAGGCAGCCCTCCGCAGAGAAGAACTTGATGTCGCACCACACGTCGCCAGCGCTTGGGTTCGAGCCGGTGCTGTCCGTCGGCGCCTTTGCGCGGCGGGGTCCTCGGTGCGGGTCCCGGACGGCGCGGGCGGCCGCAACGACCTGGCGACCGGGCGGATGCCTGCCCGGCCGAGCCGGCGGGTAGTTTGTTTGCCATTGCTGGTCGCGACGGGGGTCGGAGGGCTACGGTCGGGGGATGAAACGGCTCTCGAGTGTTGATGCGGCGTTTTGGTCAGCCGAGACTTCGGGCTGGCACATGCATGTGGGCGCGCTCGCGATTTGCGACCCGAAGGATGCACCGGAATACAACTTCCAGCGGCTGCGCGAGCTGATCATCGAACGGCTGCCGGAGTTGCCGCAGCTGCGATGGCGGGTCACCGGGGCGCCGCTCGGGCTGGACCGGCCGTGGTTCGTCGAGGACGAGGACCTGGACCCCGACTTCCACATCCGGCACATTGCCGTTCCGGCGCCGGGCGGCCGGCGCGAGCTCGAGGAGCTGGTGGGCCGGTTGATGTCCTACAAGCTGGACCGCGCCCGGCCGCTGTGGGAGATGTGGGTGATCGAGGGCGTCGAGGGTGGTCGGATCGCTTCGCTGACCAAGATGCACCACGCCATCGTCGACGGCGTCTCGGGCGCCGGCCTCGGTGAGATTCTTTTGGACGTCACGCCGGAACCTCGACCGCCGCAACAGGAAACGGTGGGATCCCTGGTCGGCAACCGGATTCCGGGCATCGAGCGGCGTGCGGTGGGAGCGCTCATCAACGTCGGCGTCAAGACCCCTTTCCGCATCGCCCGACTGGTGGAGCAGACGGTGCGCCAGCAGATCGCCGCGCTCGGTGTGAGCGGCCGGCCCCCGCGCTATTTCGAAGCGCCCAAGACCCGGTTCAATGCGCCCGTGTCGCCGCACCGCCGGATCACGGGCTGCCGCGTGGAGCTGGCCCGGGCCAAGGCCGTCAAGGATGCCTACGGCGTCAAGCTCAACGACGTCGTGCTGGCGCTGGTGGCCGGCGCCGCTCGCGAGTACCTGCAGAAGCGGGGCGAGCTGCCCGCCAAACCGCTGATCGCCCAGATCCCCGTCTCCACCCGGACCGACGAGAACAAGGACGACGTCGGCAACCAGGTGAGCTCGATGACCGTGTCGCTGGCCACCGACGTCGAGGACCCCGCCGAGCGGCTCCGGGCCATCCACGAGAGCACCCAGAACGCCAAGCTGATGGCCAAGGCGTTGTCGGCGCACCAGATCATGGGGCTGACCGAGACCACCCCGCCGGGGCTGCTGCAGCTGGCCGCCCGCGCCTACACGGCGAGCGGGCTGTCGCGAAACTTGGCCCCCATCAACCTGGTTGTGTCCAACGTGCCGGGCCCACCGTTCCCGCTGTACATGGCCGGCGCCAAACTGGATTCGCTGGTGCCGCTCGGGCCGCCCGTCATGGACGTCGCCCTGAACATCACCTGCTTCTCCTACACCGACTACCTGGACTTCGGCTTCGTGACGACGCCCGAGGTCGCCAACGACATCGACGACATGGCCGACCGCATCGAGCCGGCGCTCACCGAACTGGAGAAGGCCGCCACCCGGGAGTGAGCGGGGAACCATCGAATCGCCAAGGCGTTCGGTGATACCCGTGACGCGGGTCGCGAGACCCGAAGGGGCCAAGGGCAGAGAACGCATTCGCAGATCTCGTTGGCCCGCTTGAGTTCTCGATTCCCATCCCGGGGTCCCCGGCGCTGCCGATCGAATCCGCGACGTTGCTTCCCCCCGCCCGGCGCACTCGGGCGAGCACAGTTAGGGACTTTTTGCCCTAGCGTCGACGCCGCCTGAGGCGATAACTAGAACAAGTTACAGTTTTAGTTTTATCGCGATACACAGCGACAACACCAAAGTACTGACCAAAATTGCAACGCTCTCTAGTCTGCGGCTAGGTGCGCGATGTGGAGGAAAGCAGTGACGTCCATTCTTGATACCCAGTCCGTCCTGGCCGCCATCGACGATCTGTTGCCCAAGCTGCGGCAGCGGGCACCGGAAACGGAGGAGCTGCGGCGGCTGCCGGATGCCACCGTCAGCGAGCTTCGGGAAATCGGCTTCTTCCGGCTGCTGCAGCCCGCGCAGTGGGGCGGAATGCAGTGCGCTCCGACGATCTTCTTCGAGGCCGTCCGGCGCTTGGCCAGTGCGTGCGGGTCCACCGGTTGGGTGGCGTCGATCCTCGGCGTGCACAACTGGCACGCGGCGCAATTCGACCAGCAAGCCCAACAGGATGTGTGGGGCGAGGACCCGAGCGTGCGGATCTCCTCGTCGTACGCCCCGATGGGCGCCGGTCAGGTGGTCGACGGCGGCTATCTGGTCAACGGTTCGTGGAACTGGTCGTCGGGTTGCGACCACGCCACGTGGACGTTCGTCGGCGGCCCGGTGATCAAGGACGGCCAGCCGGTCGACTTCGGCAGCTTCTTGATCCCGATCAGCGATTACCGCATCGACGACGTCTGGCATGTCGTCGGCCTGAAGGGGACGGGCAGCAACACGCTGCACATCAAGGATGTGTTCGTGCCGCGGCACCGCTTCCTGTCCTATAAGGCGATGAACGACCACACCGCCGGCGGGTTGCTGGTCAACACCGATCCGGTCTACAAGATGCCCTGGGGCACCATGCATCCCACCACAATCACGGCCCCCATCGTCGGCATGGCCTACGGCGCCTACGAATCCCACGTCGAGCATCAAGGCCAGCGGGTGCGCGCCGCCTTCGCGGGCGAGAAGTCGAAAGACGACCCCTTCGCCAAGGTGCGCATCGCCGAGGCCGCCAGTGACATCGACGCCGCGTGGCGACAACTGATGGGCAATGTCGCCGACGAGTACTCGTGTCTGGTGGCCGGTCAGGGGGTCCCGTTCGAGCTGCGGACCCGGGCCCGTCGTGACCAGGTGCGTGCCACAGCGCGCGCCATCGCCTCGATAGACCGCTTGTTCGACGCGTCCGGTGCGACCGCCCTGGCCAATAGCGCACCGCTGCAACGGTTCTGGCGCGACGCGCACGCCGGCCGCGTGCACGCCGCCAACGATCCGGAGCGGGCCTACATGATCTTCGGCAACCACGAATTCGGGCTGCCGCCCGGCGACACGATGGTCTGACCCAAGAGGAGCCACCGATGACCTGCCCGCACCTTCCCCCCGGTTTCGACCCGACCGACCCGGACATCTACGCCGAGCGACTACCCGTCGAGGAGCTCGCCGAGTTGCGCCACCACGCGCCCATTTGGTGGTGTGACCAGCCGATCGGCAAGGGCGGCTTCAACGACGGCGGCTTCTGGGTGGTGACCAAGCACAGGGACGTGAAGGAGGTGTCGCTGCGCAACGACGTCTTCTCCAGCTGGCTCAACGGCGCCATCCCGCGCTTCGCCGACGACATGAGCCGCGAAGACATCGACCTGCAGCGCTTCGTCCTGCTCAACATGGACCCGCCGCACCACACCCGGCTGCGCAGGATCATCTCCCGCGGCTTCACCCCGCGCGCGATCGGCCGGCTGCGCGACGAGCTCAACGAGCGGGGACAGGCCATCGCCAAGGCGGCCGCCGCCGAAGGTTCGGGCGATTTCGTCGAGCAGGTCGCGTGCGAACTGCCGCTGCAGGCCATCGCCGGGCTGCTCGGTGTGCCGCAGGAGGACCGCGGCAAGTTGTTCCGTTGGTCCAACGAGATGACCGGAGCCCAGGACCCGGAGTACGCCCACATCGATCCGAAGGTGTCCTCGGCCGAGGTGCTGGCGTACGCGATGAAAATGGCCGAGATCAAGGCCGAAAACCCCGGCGACGACATCGTTTCCACGTTGCTGCAGGCCGACATCGACGGCGAGAAGCTCTCCGACGACGAGTTCGGGTTCTTCGTGATGATGCTGGCCGTCGCCGGTAACGAGACCACCCGCAATTCGATCACCCAGGGCATGATGGCCTTCGCCCACTTCCCCGACCAGTGGGAGCTGTACAAGAAGCAGCGTCCGGAGACGGCCGCGGACGAGATCGTCCGGTGGGCCACCCCGGTCACCGCGTTCCAGCGCACCGCCAACCGGGACACCGAACTGTCGGGGGTGACGATCAAGAAGGGCCAACGGGTATTGATGTTCTACCGTTCGGCCAACTTCGACGAAGACGTTTTCACCGATCCGTTCGCGTTCGACATCTTACGAAACCCCAACCCGCACGTAGGCTTTGGCGGTACCGGCGAGCACTACTGCATCGGCGCCAACCTGGCCAAGTTGACGATCAACCTGATGTTCAACGCCATCGCCGACCACATGCCCGACCTGACGCCCATCTCGAAACCGGAGCGGATCCGGTCGGGCTGGCTCAACGGCATCAAGCACTGGCAGGTCGACTACACCGGAAAGTGCCCAGTCGCGCACTGAATCCTATTGCGGAATCCTATTGCGGCTGAGCGACCTTGGGTCGCAGGTTCTCTTCCACCTCGGTGCGCCAGTGCTTGTTCGCGGCGGTGGTATCCACCTCGTACTCGAATCGGTCGGTCATCTGCGGGCTGACGTCGGCGGCGTCCACGTAGAACTGTTGATACCAGCGGCGGAGCTGATAGACCGGGCCGTCCTCTTCGACCAGCAACGGGTTTTCGATGCGCGTCTTGTGCTTCCAGATCTCGACGTCCTGGAGGAAGCCCATGCTGACGCCCTCGGCGAACGCCTTGGACAGTTTCTCGGTGGCGGCCTCGTCCATGCCCTCGGGCTTTCGCACGATGATGCCCCAGTGCAGCATGAAGGAGTTCTGCGTGACGGGGTAGTGGCAGTTAACGAGGATCGAATCCACTTTGTAGCCACCGTAATTGTTGTGCAGCCAGTTGATCATGAACGACGGGCCGAAGTAGGAGGCCTCGGAGTCGAGCGTCTGCTCACCGGTGTAATGCGAGCCGCCGAGCAGCACGTCGGGCCGTCCGACGGTGCGGAGGTACTGCGACGCGATGTGGCCCTCGAAGACGTTCTTGAAGTACGTCGGGAAGCCATAGTGGATGTAGAAGAAATGCGCCATGTCGACGATGTTGTCGACGATTTCGCGGCAGTTGGAGCCCTCGATGAGCTCGCTGCGCCACCGCCAGTCGGTCCACTCGGGGCTGGCGGCCTCGGGGATGTCGGGGATCTGTAGTTCCGGGGACGGCAGGCTGCCCTCGTGGTCGTGCCAGACGAACAACAGGCCGTTGTGCACCTCGGTGGGCCAGGTGCGCGTGCGCGCCGTTCGCGGTGTTCGCTTGGCATAGGGCACGTCCTTGCACCTGCCGTCGCCGCCCCAGCGCCAGTCGTGAAACGGGCATGCGACCGTATCGCCCTTGACCACGCCCTGGGACAGGTCCCCGCCCATGTGCCGGCAGTACGCGTCGAGGACCCGCAGGTTGTGTTCGGTGTCGGCGAAGACGACCAGCTTGGTGCCGAAGATGTTGACCGGGTGCGGCTGACCGTCGAGGAAGTCCTTGGCCACGCCCAGGCAATGCCAGCCGCGGGCAAACCGGGTCGGCAACGTCCCGACGTCTATTTCTCGGACGCCGACCCCAGCGGTATCGATACTCACTTCACGCCTCCAGTCGCTCCGGGGCATAACTAGAACACGTTATAGTTTCTGCGCACCGGCTCAAGAAGGATGCAGGCTAAAGCCCCTAAATTTGTGACTTATGGCCCTAGGTTGGCGGGTCAATGGGGGTCGTCGTCGTCACCGTCGTGGAGGAATCGTTCGGGGTGGTGGTAGCTGTTGGTTCGTGGTTGTCCGCGGTCCAGGTGGGGTGGGGGGATCCATTCGGTTTCGCCGCGGGCGTTGGTGCGAGTGGTCCAGCCTTGTTCGGCGAGGCGATTGTCGGGGCCGCAGGCCAGGGTGAGGTCGTCGATGTCGGTGCGGCGGGTGGCCTGCCAGCCGCGCACGTGGTGGACCTGGCTGTGGTAGGCCGGCGCGTCGCAGCCCGGTTTGCTACACCCACGATCCTTGGCGTAGAGCATGATTCGCTGGGCGGGGGAAGCCAGTCGCTTGGTGTGCCACAGCGCCAGCGACCGGCCCTTGTCGAAGATGGCCAGGTAGTGGTGCGCGTGGCCGGCCCAACGGATCACATCCGACATGGGCACCAGCGTGCCTCCGGCGGTGAGTGCCTTGCCGGTGGCGGCCTCCAAATCCTGCAGGCTGGTGGTCACCACGATCGACACCGGCAGCCCGTTATGGGAGCCCAAGTCCCCCGACGCTAAGAGTCCGCGCAACCCGGCCAGGAAGGCGTCGTGATTGCGCTGGGCCGAGGAGCGGGTGTCGCGACGCACCGCGTCCTCATCGGGTGTCTCGTCGACCACCGGGGTTTCGTCGTCGGGGTTGCACACGCCGGGGGCGGCCAGCTTGGCCAGCATGGCCTCGATCGCCGCCCGCAACTCCGGGGTGACCAGCCCACTGAGGCGGCACATGCCGTCGAACTCCTGGGCGCCCAGGGTGATTGCGCGCTTGCGGGCCCGCTCGGCGTCGCTGAAGTGCCCGTCGGGGTGTAGCCAATCCATCACCCGCTTCGCGTATTTGGCCAATTCGTCGGGCCGATACCCGGTGGCCTTGCCGGCCAGGTCGGCTTCGGCGGCCTGGCGGGTCAACGCGTCGACCTCGGCGGGCAGCTGGGCGAAAAAGCCACGGATGACGTTGATGTGGCCCTCGCCGAGTAGGCCGTGGCGTTGGCCGGCCGCAGTCGCGCCCAACAGCGGGGCTAACGGTTCACCGGTCAACGCCCGGCGTTCGCCGAGGTCGTGGGCTTCGGCGATGCGCCGGGCGGCCTCGGCCTTGGTGATGCGCAATCGGTCGGCCAGCCCGGTGCGCAGGGAGCCACCCAGTTCCTCGGGACTGGCCTGCGTGTCGAGTTGGTTGATGAGCGCGTGCTGGGGTGTGCGCAGCCGGCGGGCCACGCGTTCCACCCGCTCCAGAGCGCGCAGCCGCTCCGGGGTGGTCAACACGTCAAAAGACAACCCACACAGGCGGTCCGCGTCGTCATCGAGCGCGTCGATAACCTCGACGATCTCCTCACGACTACTGACATCCATGCCCCAACTCTAGGAACACCCACCGACAAAAACGGCCATTCTGTGACCACAGAAGCGTAAGTGACACAAGGGAATACAAAGATCGGACTTCTCCGCGACTGCTCCCGTGAAAGCCGTTGGCGCTGGCCAACCCAGCCAGCTGACGCGCATCGGCAACGACTCCAGACCCCGTAACGAAACACTGCGTCGGAGCCGCAAACTTTCCCGGGGCGCAGCCAGCTCCAGATCGTCAAGCCGCTGCGCCGGACGCGAAGGCCAAGTGCTTATTCGGTGTGCGCGAAAGATTGAGTTCGTCGGCGTCGGGTAAGCCCCGGACTAGTCGCGCTCGGGCGGGTTCGTCGCGTACACCCAGGACAAGAACCGGGCGACGGCCTCCGCCGAGCGATGCGCCCGGGGGGAACTGAAAATGTCGAAAGCGTGTTGCGCGTTGGGCAATTCGGCGTAGGCGACCGGCGACTTCGACACCGCCCGCAGCTCCTCGATGAACTCCTGGGCCTCCCCGACGGGGATCAGCGAATCGTCGCAGCCGTGCAGGACGAAGAACGGTGGCGCGTCGGCCCGCAGCCGCCGGATCGGGGACGCGTCGACGTAGACGTGACGGTGCGCGTCGTATTCCCGCTTCACCACGAACTTTTCGAGCAGGGAAACGAATTCGGGCCGGCCCTCGCCCTCGGTGGAGAACCAGTCGTAGCGGCCGTAGATCGGGACGGCGGCCGCCACCGACGTGTCGGCGTCCTCGAAGCCCGGCTGGAATTGCGGGTCGTTGGGGGTCAGCGCCGCCAGTGCGCACAGGTGCCCGCCCGCCGAGCCCCCGGTGACCGCGACGAAGTCGGGATCACCGCCGTAGTCCGCGATGTTCTCCTTGACCCACGCCAGCGCCCGCTTGACGTCGACGATGTGGTCCGGCCAGGTGTGGCGGGGGGAGACGCGGTAGCCGATGGACACGCACACCCAGCCGCGCGCGGCGAGGTGGCTCATCAGCGGGTAGGCCTGCGGCCGGCGCATCCCGATCATCCAGGCGCCGCCCGGAACCTGCAGCAGGACAGGCGCCTTCGCGTCACGCGGCAGGTCGGGCGGCGCCAGATGTCGGCGAGGTTGGCGCGGCCGTTCGGGCCGTAGGACACCACGTTCGTCTTCTCGACGTACCGCCGGCGCGCCACGGTGTTGCCCAACGGCAGGCTGCGCCGCCCGCTGCGCGTGGGCTTGGCGTGTGGCAGCTTGCCCAGCGCCTCCTCGTAGTCGTGACCCAGCTGCTCGCGCAGGCCCGCCTCGAGCACCGGGCCCGGGGTGGTGACGGCGCGGTAGCGGATCACCCCCAGGATCGCCCACGATGCGGCGGTCATGGCCAGCGCCGCCTTGCCGCGCCGCCCCTCGAAGTGCCCGCGCCGCCAGCGCCGCAGCGCGTCCACCAGCGAGACGGAGAAGTAGACGCCCGGCACCTCCGACGTGGGCCAGCCGAACCAGAAGACCAGCACGGTGCTGTAACCCTTGCGGGCCAACGGCCGTAAACCGTTGGCGGCGTTGGCCAGTTCGAGCGCGGCGCGCGCCAGCGGCCGGGGCCGTCGCAGCTTCGCCAGGCGGCGGGGCATCAGCCAGTGACCCGGGATTGCAGTTCCTTGCGCAGGATCTTGCCGGTGCTGCTGCGCGGAAGTTCGTCCAGGACGGCGATTTCGCGCGGCACCTTGTAGTTGGCCAGGTTGTCCCGGACGTGTTGCTTGAGGGTCTCGGGTGTGGCCTGGGCCCCGGGGCTGAGCACCACGAAGGCCGCCAGGCGCTGGCCGTACTGCTCATCATCGACGCCGATCACCGCGGCCTCGGACACGTCGTCGTGCGCCGCGAGCGTCTTCTCCACCTCGATCGGGTAGACGTTCTCGCCGCCGGAGACGATCATCTCGTCGTCGCGGCCGACCACGAACAAGCGGCCGGCCTCGTCCAGGTAGCCGACGTCGCCCGACGACATGAACCCGGCGTGAAAATCTTTGGTGGCCCCCGAGGTGTAGCCCTCGAACTGGGTGTCGTTGCGGACGTAGATGGTGCCGACCTCGCCGGTGGGCAGCTCGTTGAATTCGCCGTCCAGGATGCGGATTTCGGTCCCGCCGGCGGCCCGCCCCGCGGTGTCGGGCGCCGCGCGCAGGTCCGCCGGGGTGGCGGTGGCGATCATGCCGGCCTCGGTGGCGTTGTAGTTGTTGTAGATCACGTCGCCGAACTCGTCCATGAACGCGGTGACGACGTCGGGACGCATCCGTGAGCCGGACGCCGCGGCGAAGCGCAATGACTTGCAGCTGTAGCGCTTTCGCACCTCGGGCGGCAGCTCCATGATGCGGTCGAACATCACCGGAACCACCGCCAGGCCGGTCGCCTGGTGCCGGTCGATCAGGTCCAGCGTCGCCTCCGGGTCGAACTTGCGCCGGGTGACCACGGTGCACGCCATCGACGCCGCGAAGATCAATTGCGAAAAGCCCCAGGCGTGAAACATCGGCGCCACGACCACCACCGTTTCCTCGGCCCGCCACGGCGTGCGGTCCAGGATTGCCTTGAGCGTGCCGATGCCGGCATTGCCACCGGTTTGGTTGGCGCCCTTGGGGGTTCCGGTGGTGCCGGAGGTCAGCAGGATCATGCGGCCCTTGCGGCCGGAGCGTTCGGGTTGCTCGCCTGCGTGATCGGTGATGAGCTTCTCGACGGTCAGTTCGTGATCGCCGTCGGTCCAGGCCACGATGCGGGTGGCGTCCGGTTTGTCGGCCAGCGCGCGGTCCACCGTCTCGGTGAACTCCTCGTCGTAGATGACGGCGTCGACACCCTCGCGGTTGACCACCTCGGCGAGCGCGGGCCCGGCGAACGAGGTGTTGAGCAGCACGACGTCGGAGCCGATCCGGTTGGTGGCGACCACGGCCTCGACGAAGCCGCGGTGGTTGCGGCACATGATCCCGACCACCTTCGGCTGACCCGAGGGCAGGCCCTGCAGCGCCGCGGCGAGTGCGTTGATCCGCTCGTCGAGCTGGCGCCAGGTCAGCGTGCCGAGTTCGTCGATGAGGCCCGGTCGGTCCGGGCAGCGTTGCGCCGCGCTGGCGAAGCCGACGGTCATCCCCAGCCCCTCGCGGCGCATGGCCGAGGCGATCTTCAGGTAGCGGTCGGGCCGCATCGGCGCGATCATGCCGGCGCGGCGCAGCGTGGCGATGACGCCGAGGGCGTCGCTGATAGGACCCAAAGGAGAAGCCACGGGTCAGCCCAGGATCGGGAAGCGTCGCTTGGCGGCCAGGTCCTTGAGGGCCTGCTGCATGACCGACCGCACGTGCTCGTCGACCTCGTCGACGTCCGGGTCGTCACCGAATTGCGCGGCGATGTCGATCGGCTCGAGCACCTGCGTGACGATCTTGGTGGG
>NZ_LZJB01000377.1:0-25801 GCF_001666895.1 Mycobacterium sp. E3298 | reverse complement strand
ACCCCCGTCACGTCGACGCCCGTCACCGTGATGAAGCCGATGCGCGGATCCTTCAGCTCGGTCTGGATCAGCGAGCTGATCTCTTTTTTGATCTGCTCGCCGACGCGTCCGACACGGAATTTAGCCACTGTCCATCCCCTCTTCCCTGCTTAATGCGAAGATTAGCGCTCTACGGATTCCATAATGAACGCTTCGAGAACGTCGCCGATCTGAAGGTCGTTGAACTTGTCGAGCGTAATGCCGCATTCGTAGCCTTCCGAAACTTCCTTCGCATCATCCTTAAAGCGCTTGAGGGAATCGATCTTGCCCTCGAAAGCGACCACTCCGCCGCGTACGAGGCGCACTTCGGCGTTGCGGGTAACCTTGCCGTCCGTGATCATACAGCCGGCGATCGTGCCGACCTTGCTGACCTTGAACGTTTCGCGGACTTCGGCGTGACCGATGACCTTTTCCTTGAATACCGGATCGAGCATGCCCTTCATCGCCTGTTCGATCTCCTCGATCACCTTGTAGATAATGCGGTGGAGACGAAGGTCGACCTTCTCCTGCTCGGCGGCCTGCGCAGCGCGCGGCTCCGGACGGACGTTGAAGCCGATGATGATCGCAGCCGACGCCAGCGCCAGCGATACGTCCGACTCGGTGATCGCACCGACGCCGCTGTGGATCGTCTTGACGCGCACGCCTTCGACCTCGATCTTCTCGAGAGAACCCTTGAGCGCCTCGAGCGAACCTTGAACGTCGGCCTTCAGGATAACGTTCAGATCCTTGATCTCGCCTTCCTTGATCTTGCTGAACAGATCCTCGAGCGTAACCTTCTGGTTGGAGCGCATCGATTCCTGACGCGTCTTGATCGACCGCTTCTCGGCGATCTCGCGCGCCTTGCGCTCGTCTTCGAACACCATGAACGGATCGCCCGCTTGAGGCACTTCCGTCAAGCCGGTAATCTCGACCGGCGTCGAAGGTCCGGCTTCTTTGACTCGGCGACCGCGGTCGTTCGTCATCGCGCGGATCCGTCCGAAGCAGTCGCCCGCGACGAAGGCGTCGCCGACCTTCAGCGTGCCGTTTTGAACGAGGATACGGGCGATCGGCCCCTTACCCTTGTCGAGCTCGGCTTCGATGACCGTACCGCGCGCCCGCTTGTCGGGATTCGCCTTGTAGTCGTTCACTTCGGACACGAGCAGGATCATCTCGAGCAGACCGTCAAGGTTCAGGCGCTGCTTGGCGGACAGTTCGACGAAGATCGTGTCGCCGCCCCAAGCTTCTTTAACGAGACCGTATTCGGTCAGTTCCTGCTTCACCTTGTCGGGATTCGCGCCCGGCTTGTCGATCTTGTTGACCGCGACGATGATCGGCACGTTGGCCGCCTTGGCGTGGTTGATCGCTTCGACCGTCTGCGGCATGACGCCGTCGTCGGCCGCGACGACCAGAATCGTAATATCGGTTACCTGGGCGCCGCGCGCACGCATCGTCGTAAACGCTTCGTGACCCGGCGTATCCAGGAACGTAATTTTTTTGCCGTGCACTTCGACCTGATAAGCGCCGATGTGCTGGGTGATGCCGCCGGCTTCGCCGCTTGCGACCTGCGTCTCGCGGATCGCGTCAAGCAGCGTCGTCTTGCCGTGGTCGACGTGACCCATGATCGTGACGACGGCCGGACGAGTGATCAGATCGGCCTCTTCGTCCGTTTCCTCGATCGTCTCGAAGTTCGTGTCTTCGACCGCGATCTTGACTTCGACTTCGACGCCGAATTCGCCGGCGATGAGCAGGATGGTGTCCATGTCGAGATCCTGGTTGATCGTCGCCATGACGCCCATCATGAACAGCTTCTTGATGACCTCGGAAGCGTCCTTGTGAAGCAGCTTGGCCAGATCCCCTACGGTCATCTCGCCGCGGACGATGATCTTCTTCGGCGTGTTGTCGATCTTCTCGCGCGGCGGCATGTTGCGGCCCTTGGCGTTCTTGCCGCCCTTGCCCTTGCGCGGGCCGCCGCGTCCCGATTCCTCGAAGCGCCGGCCAAAGTCGTTGTCCTTGCGCTTCGCGCCGCCGTTGCGGTTCCCGTCGCCGCCCGAGCCTGTCGCCGCGGCCCGCACCGGCTGGCTCTGAGCTCTCGAGTTCGGTTGCCCGGCAACGGCTACCGGGAGTCTTCCGCGGAAAAGACGTCGATCGCCCGCACGGGCGTCAACATCACCAGCGGGATCTGACGGCTGGTTGACTGCTGATAGGTGAGGTACGGCGGATACAGGTGCGCCATGTACGCCCACACCTGGTGGCGTTCCTCGGCCTCGGGCTCCCGCCAAGTGGCCTCGAACGCTTGAGTCGCGATCTGGACGCCGATCGTGTTGCTCTGCAAGACGTTCAAGTACCACTGCGGGTGCGTGTCGGCACCGCCCTTGGACGCGACGACCACGATCTCGCCACCGACGTTGCCGTAGATCAACGGCCTGACGTAGCTCTTCCCCGACTTGCGGCCCATACACCTGATCAGGCAGTGGGTGGTCATCGCCCTGCCCCCGACCGCGCTCACGTCCATGATGTGGCCGCGCGCGCCGCCGGAGGTCAGATACGTCTCGAGGTGCTCGGCGATCCAGTCGCTGCGTGCGGCTCGGATAGATGCGGCGTCGGCGTCGCTCATCGGTGACTCCTAACGTAAGCGAGGCGAGGGCCTTTGGATGACGGCTTCCGTCGCCCGACTATGCCAGGCGGACCGGTCAGCCGTGCGCCGACCCAACCCGGTGCCGTTAGCCGCTCGTCACCTTTTCGGCCAGCGCAGCCAACTTGGCGTCCAGTTGCTCCGCGGCGCTCAGTAATTCGGGATTGGGTTCGACGACCATCAGCGATGACGGCTTGACGTAGGTCAGGCTGCTGCCGGCCGGCTCGTCGGTGATCAAGACTTCGACCGGGGCGAACAGGCCCGCGGTCGGGTCGTGCCGCAGCATCGTGATCGCGATCAACGGGTTGCCGAGGATTACGTTAATCACCTTGCGGTCGATGCCGGCCTTGGGGATCCACGCGCCGTGGTCGAACAACCCGAACAACATGAATCCGCTGGGGCCGACGTGTGGTTCGACGGCCTGCCGGTAAGAATCCCAGTTGTCGCTAGTTGCCGCGATGTCGTTGATCGCGACGGCTCGCTCGCCGATGTCCGCGAGCAACGCGGCGAGCAGTTCGTCGTAGCTCTTGGTGCTGTCGTGGCGCACCCGCACGCCGTTGAAAACCGTCTCGGTCATAATCTTCCTGTCCTTCGGTCCTCGCCGATCTTGAGGATCGGGGTCCGGTTCTCCGGTTGCACCCTGTCCCACAAGCCGCCCTTGCCCAGTTCTCGTCCCAACTGCTCTTCGCGGCGGAACCACTCCTCGGCAGTCTTGATCCGATTCGGGTGGATCTCGTCGAGCAGGCCGTAATCGCGCTTGATCACCTCGTATTTCCACAAGTTCCAGAATCCGGTGAAGTTGTCGCGGATGTTCATCGTGCTCTTGTCCTTGGGGTCCGCGTTGTAACCGGCGGGCGCATCCGCGGCCCCGCTCAGTGGGCCCTCGCGCCAGTAGGTGTCCAGGTCGGTGTCGATGTACCTCGCCGGATGCCCGGTGACCGCCTCGAACGCCGCGGCGAGGTCGGCGTAGCGAATCTGGTCGACGGCGACTTCGAGATCCATGCCATTCGCGCGCTCGGGGTGGTCGAAAAGCCAGCGGACGTAATAGCCGCAGTCTTCGAGGGCCACATGGGGCACGGCCCCGTCGCCGAGCGGAACCCGCCAGGTCACCACGCCATCCTCGATGGTGGGGGCCATCGGTGTGCCGGGCGAAATCACCATCTCGATGTAGGGGCCCGACGTGAAGACCGCCGCGCCCATCCGATCGGCGTTCACCTGATTCTGGAACAGGATCCACTCACCCACGCGGCCCTTGCCGTCGTAATGGCCGGTGCGGAATCGCGAGTCATAGCCCGCTTTCTTGAGCCCGTAGTCGAGGTTGCCATACACGAAGAACTTGATTCCCTCTTCGA
Organism: Mycobacterium sp. E3298; assembly: GCF_001666895.1. Taxonomy (NCBI): domain Bacteria; kingdom Bacillati; phylum Actinomycetota; class Actinomycetes; order Mycobacteriales; family Mycobacteriaceae; genus Mycobacterium; species Mycobacterium sp. E3298. Next base: position 21,799 of record NZ_LZJB01000377.1, on the reverse strand, counting down.
TCGCTATCTCGTAGCTGCGGATGGCCCAATACATTTCGGTCTTCTCGCCCGTGTTGAATCCGTCGATGTTGACGAATGCCGCTTCACAACCGCGGAACCCTTCCCGCAGCTTCGCCTCGTCGGCGAATGAGCCTTCCAACACGGACACGTTGTCGAGGGCGAGCAGCTCCTTGGCTCGCCGGGAGCCGGGGTCTCGGCTGAGGAAGCGGATGGAATACTTGTCGTCGGCGACCAGGGCACGAATGATCGGCATGCCCTGGGCGCCGGTGCCGCCGACGACGAAGATCTTCTGGGACATCGTCGTCAGCCCAGCCGCTCGATGATGGTGGCGTTGGCCATGCCGCCGCCCTCGCACATCGTCTGCAGCCCGTACCGGCCGCCGCGCTGCTCCAAAGCGTTGACGAGCGTGGTCATGATGCGGGCGCCGCTGGCCCCCAGCGGATGGCCGATCGCGATGGCGCCGCCGTTGACATTCGTCTTGGCCAGATCGGCGCCGGTGTCGTGCGCCCAGGCGAGCACGACGGGCGCGAAGGCCTCGTTGACCTCGAACAGGTCGATGTCAGCCAGCGTCAATCCCGCACGGTGGAGCACCTTTTCGGTGGCCGGGATGACCCCGGTCAGCATGTACAGCGGATCCGAGCCCACGACGGTGGTGGTGTGGATGCGCGCCAGCGGGCGCAGGCCGAGCTTCTTGGCGACGTCGCTGGTGGTGATCAGCACGGCGGCGCTGCCGTCCGAGAGTGGCGAGGAGTTGCCGGCGGTGATCTCCCAATTGATCTGTGGGAAACGGGCTTTCATCGCCTCGCTGTAGAACGCGGGCCGCAAACCGGCCAGCGTCTCGACCGTCGTGCCGGGCCGGATGAATTCGTCGGCGGACAGCCCGGCGATCGGGATCAGCTCGTTGTCGAAGAGCCCATCCTTGGTGGCGCGCGCGGCCTTGTCGTGGCTGCCCGCGGAGAACTCGTCGAGCTGGGTGCGCGAGAAGCCCCACCGCGCCGCGATCAGTTCGGCGCTGATGCCCTGCGGCACCAGCCCGTCGGGATAGCGCCGCGTCATGTCGTCGCCGAAGGGATTGCTGCCCGGCAGCACCGAGGTGCCCATCGGGACGCGGCCCATCGACTCCACGCCGGCGGCGACGACGAGGTCGTAGGCGCCGGAGAGCACGCCCTGGGCGGCGAAGCTGATGGCCTGCTGGCTGCTGCCGCACTGCCGGTCGATCGTGACCCCGGGAACCGACTCGGGGAATCCGGCGCCGAGCAGCGCATTGCGGGCGATGTTGACCGCCTGGTCGCCGACCTGGGCGACGGCGCCGGCGATGACGTCGTCGATCTGCGCCGGGTCTACGCCGGTGCGCGCCACCAGCTCCCGCAGGCTGTGTGCCAGCAGGTCGGCGGGCAAGACGTCGTGCAGCGCACCGCTGGGCTTGCCCTTGCCGATGGGGGTGCGGACGGCTCCGACGATGACGGCGTCGCGATTCATGGCTCCTCCTTGAGTCCGACGATCTAGGTATAGACAGCTGTACCCAGGTAAACATCTAGGTACACTAAAAGCAACCCAGCCGGAAGGGTGATTTATGACACTGCTACAGGGGCCGCTCGCCGACCGCGATACCTGGTCGGCCGTCGGCGAGTGCGCGATCGAGAAGACCATGGCGGTGGTGGGCACCAAATCCGCGATGCTCATCATGCGCGAGGCCTACTACGGCACCACGCGCTTCGACGACTTCGCCCGCCGGGTGGGCATCACCAAGGCCGCCACCTCGGCCAGGCTGTCCGAACTGGTCGAGCTGGGGCTGCTGAAGCGGCAGCCCTACCACGAGCCGGGGCAGCGCCGGCGTGAGGAATACGTGCTCACGGAGGCCGGCATCGACTTCATGCCGGTGGTGTGGGCGATGTTCGAGTGGGGCCGGCGCCACCTGCCGGGCCGCCACCGGCTTCGCCTGACCCACCTCGGCTGTGGCGCCGATGCGGAGGTCCAAATGCGTTGCACCGAGGGGCATCTGGTGCCACCGGACGAGCTCGGCGTGCGGCTGGCTAAGTCTGGTTGAGCGCGGCCAGCAGCCGGCGGGCCGCGGCCACGCGGCGGGCGGCGGGGCCCGACAACGCGTCCAGGGCGCATTCGGGGTCGGCCGGCGGCCCCATGTGCCCGCAGCCGCGCGGGCAGTCCTCGATCGCCCCGGCGAGATCCGAGAAGGCCATCAGCACGTCGTCGGGTTGGATGTGTGCCAGCCCGAAGGACCGGATGCCCGGGGTGTCGATCACCCAGCCGGAGGTCGCCAGGGGCTTGCTCAAAGGGAAGGCGACGGACTGGGTGGAGGTGTGCCGGCCGCGGCCGATGTCGGTGACCTCGCCGACGGCCCGTTCCGCCTCGGGGACAAGGCGATTCACCAAGGTCGACTTGCCGACGCCGGAGTGCCCGAGCAGCACGGTGATCTTGCCGCCGAGCAGGTCGGCCACCGCGAGTAGCGGGTCGTCGCGGCCCGCGGCCACCACCGTGAGGTCCAGGTCGACGAACTGCTCGGCGAACGGCTCCGGCGGCGCCAGGTCGGTCTTGGTCAGGCACAGGATGGGCGTCAGGCCGCCGGCGTAGGCGGCGATCAGCGCCCGGTCCACCAGGCCGGTGCGCGGCGGCGGGTCGGCCAGCGCCACCACGATCAGCAACTGGTCGGCGTTGGCCACCACCACCCGTTCGGTCGGATCGGTGTCATCGGCGGTGCGGCGCAGGACCGTTCGCCGCTCAGCGCGCCGGACGATGCGGGCCAGGGTGTCCAGCCGCCCGGACAGATCGCCCACCACGTAGACGTCGTCGCCGACCACGATCGGGGTGCGGCCGAGTTCCCGCGCCCGCATGGCGGTGATCCGGCGTTCGGGGTCGCCGCCCAGCACGCACCCCCAGCGGCCACGGTCGACGCTGACCACCATCGCGGCCTCGGCGTCGGCGTGCTCGGGACGAGTCTTGGTGCGCGGTCGCGAACCCCTGCCGGAGCGGACCTTGACGTCGGACTCGTCGTAATCGCCGGGCCTCAAATATCGGACCCCAGCATGTGTGCCCACAGCTCCGGAAACTCCGGCAGTGTCTTGGAGGTGGAGCCGATGTCGTCGACCACGAGCCCGGCCACCCGCAGCCCGATGATCGCGCCCGCCATCGCCATCCGGTGGTCGGCGTAGGCCCGCCAGACGCCGGGGTGCAGCGGTGTCGCGGTGATAACCAGGCCGTCGGGCGTCTCGGTGCAGTCGCCGCCGAGGTTGGTGATCTCGGTGCGCAGCGCGGCGAGGCGGTCGGTCTCGTGGCCCCGCAGGTGACCGATGCCGGAGAGGCGCGACACGGACCCCGGGGTCGCCAGCGCGGCCAGCGCCGCCACCGACGGGGTCAGCTCGCCGACGTCGCGCAGGTCGACGTCGAAGCCGTCATAGCCGGCCGATCCGCGCACCTCCAGGTACGAACCATCTTGGTCGACAACGGCATTCAGCTTGCCCAGCACCGCCAGGATGTGCTCGGCCGGTTGCACGCTCGCCTCCGGCCAGCCGGTGATGCGCACCGTTCCGCCGCTGACCACGGCGGCTGCCAGGAAGGGGACGGCGTTGGTCAGGTCCGGTTCGACCTGCCAATGCCGGGCCGCGACCGGGCCGGGTTGCACCCGCCAGGTGTTGCGAACCGAGTCGTCGACCGCAACCCCGGCCTGGCGCAGCATCACCACCGTCATGGCGATGTGCGGCGCCGACGGCAGCGTCGCCCCGGTGTGCCGCACGGTCAGGCCCTCGGTGAACGACGGCGCGCACAACAGCAGCCCCGACACGAACTGCGAGGACGCCGACGCGTCGATGTCCACGGTCCCGCCGGCCACCGACCCGCCGCCGTGCACGCGGAAGGGCAGGCCCGAGCCCTCGATCGGCACGCCCAGGCCGCGCAGCGCGTCGAGCAGCGGCGCGATCGGCCGCGCCCGGGCCTGCTCGTCGCCGTCGAACTCGACCACCGCCTCGGCCAGCGCCGCCAGCGGCGGGACGAACCGCAGCACCGTCCCGGCCAGGCCGCAATCCACCGTTGCCTCGGGCCCCGGGGCGATCCGGCCACCGACCCTGAGCTCGGACCCGGTGCCGTCGACGCGCAAGCCGAGGGTGCGCAGCGCGCCGATCATCAGATCGGTGTCCCGGCTGCGCAGCGCCCCGCTGATGGTCGGGGCGCCGTGCCCCTGGGCGGCGGCCAACGCGGCCAGCACCAGCGCCCGATTGGTCTGCGACTTCGAGCCCGGAACGGTCACGGTCGCGTGCACCGGTTCCGGCGCGCTGGGGGCCGTCCACATACTCACCGGTCCATCATGGCGTGTCACCGAGCAATGCCACTATGGGACTTATGTGTGGACGGTTCGCGGTCACCACCGATCCGGCGCTGCTGGCCCAGAAGATCAAGGCGATCGATGAGGCCACCGGCGCCTCCGAGAGCGCCGGCACGCCCAACTACAACGTGGCGCCGACGTCGACGATCGCCGCCGTCGTGAGCCGCCACACCGATCCCGATGACGAGCCCACCCGCCGGGTGCGGCTGATGCGCTGGGGCCTGGTCCCGCCCTGGGTCAAGGCCGATGCCGACGGGGCGCCCGAGACCAAGGGCCCGATGCTGATCAACGCCCGCGCCGACAAGGTCACCACGTCGCCCGCGTTCCGGTCGAGCGCGAAGTCGAAGCGTTGTCTGATCCCGATGGACGGCTACTACGAATGGCGCGTCAACCCCGACGCGGCCGGCGGCAAGAAGTCCCGCAAGACGCCCTTCTTCATGTTCCGCCAGGACGGCGAGCCGCTGTTCATGGCGGGGCTGTGGTCGGTCTGGAAGCCGGCCAAGGCGGGCTCGCCGCTGCTGAGCTGCACCATCATCACCACCGACGCGCCCGGCGAGCTGGCCGAGATCCATGACCGGATGCCTCTGGTGGTGCCGGAAGGGGAGTGGGACCGCTGGCTGGACCCCGACGCCCCGATCGACGAAAAGCTGCTCACCCGGCCGCCCGACGTGAGCGGCATTCGAATGCGCGAGGTCTCGACCCTGGTCAACAACGTCCGCAACAACGGGCCCCAGTTACTCGAGCCGGCCGACCCGGAGCCCGAGCAGGCGACCCTGCTTTAGGGTGCTCACCGAGGCGGCGCTTCGCGGTTGTACGCGCGAGACAACATCCGGGCCACCTTTGTGGTTCGGCGACGGATCCGCGGGGTCCACGTGCGCTTTACCATGCATGGGTGACCGGCTCGTACACCCACACCTTCGAGGAGATCCGTGACGGCCCGGTGGCGGTGATCGGGGCGGGTACGCTCGGGCGCCGCATCGCGCTGATGTTCGCCAGCCGCGGCGGGACGGTGCGGATCTTCGCGCCCCGCGCCGAACAGCGCGCCTCGGCGGTCGACTTCGTCGCGCAGAACCTGCCAAAGTTGTTGCAGGAGCGTGGTTTTGGTGAGATCGGTCAGGCGGTCGCGACGGGCTCGCTGGAAGAGGCGCTCGACGGCGCATGGCTGGTGGTCGAGTCGGTTCCAGAAAAGCTCGAGGTCAAGATCGCCGCCTGGGACCAGATCGACCAGGCGGCGCCGGCGGATACGATCTTCGCCACCAATTCGTCGTCGTACCCGTCGCGCCTGATGGCAACGTACGTGAAGGACAAGTCGCGGCTGTGCAACATGCACTTCTATATGCCTCCGGCCTCCATCGGCGTGGATCTGATGTCCGACGGTCAGACCGATCGGGGACTACTCGACACCCTGCTGACCGTCCTGCCGGAGTTCGGCGTCCATCCCTTCGAGGCGCGCAAGGAATGCACCGGCTTCATCTTCAATCGCATCTGGGCCGCCATCAAACGCGAGTCGCTGGCGGTGGTAGCGGAGGGGGTGGCCCGTCCCGAGGACGTCGACGGCATGTTCAAGGTCAACCTCGGCGTGCCGGCCGGTCCGTTTCAGATGATGGACGCCGTGGGCCTCGACGTCGTGCTCGACATCGAAAACCACTATGCCCAGGAGTTCCCGCACCTTCCCGAACACGTGCGTGAGTTGCTGCAGTCCTACGTCGACGCCGGCAAGCTCGGCATCAAGTCCGGCGAGGGCTTCTACACGTACTAGGACGCGCCCTTGGCCCGGTCGCCGTCAGTTGCTCAAGACCAGGCGCCAACTTCCGGCGATCAAACGGTCCGGCACGCACCAGAAGTTGTTCCAGTTTCCCGGCGTCGTGGCCTTGACCCCCGGCCCGGCGTCCTGACATGCCTCCCGGGTCGGATAGTTGCCCTCGGTTTGGATCGTCTCGGCCTTGCCGACGCCGACGCCGACGGTCAGCAGCCCGGTGAAAGCCAGCAGGCCCGCGGCGACGATGGCCCTCGGGTCGATTGACCGCTTTGCGTCCATGCGCTCCTCCTATGTGATGCACCGCTGATGAGCGAAGGGTGTCAGATGGGCGCGCCGCGCACAACACGTGGGTGATGCCGAATTGTGGCCAAAGGGCCCTTATCTTCGACATCGGAACTGGCAAATCATATGGTCATGACAACTACCGACCGGACCGTTTTTGAAGGTCCATTGCAACAGCTGGCGCGCAGCGCGTGGCAGCTGCTTCTGCTCATCGGCGTGCTGGCGGTGGCACTCGGTGTCATCGTGCTGGCCTGGCCGGGCAAGACACTCTTCGTCGCGGGTGTCCTGTTCGGGATCTACCTGGTGGCTTCCGGCATCGGCTACGTGTTCACGGCCTTTGGCACAGACGTGGGCGCCGCTATGCGGGTGCTCACGTTCCTCACCGGCGTCGTGTCAATCGTGCTGGGGTTCTTCTGTTTTCGCGACAAATTCGAGGCCGTCACGCTGCTGGCGATCTGGATCGGCGTCAGCTGGCTGTTCCGCGGGATGACCATCCTGGCCGCGGCGCTGTCGTTCGACCACATGCCCGGCCGCGGCTGGCAGGTGCTCTCCGGCTTGATCATCGTGGTCGGCGGGGCCGTGCTGATCGTCTCGCCGTTGGATTCGATCGCGATCCTGACCCTCGTCGCGGGTTGCTGGTTGATCGCCATCGGCATCGTCGACATCATCAACGCCATCCAGGTTCGCAACCGCGCCAAGCACGTTGTGGACACACTGGCCCGGCCCGCCGCCTAGGCGGGGCACCCGGGCCATCTAGTCAGGGCGGACCGACTTTCGGCGCCGAGATTGCGGCGGCGGTTGTGCTCCACGGGCAAACCACGACCCCCACGGCAATCTCGGCGACGGCGGTGCCCGTCAGGGCAGCCGCCGCTCGGCCTCGAACGCCAGGCACAGCTCGGCGAGATCCCGCGGTCGCGACACAGAGCGGCCCGTCAGCTCTTCGATGCGGCGCAGCCGGTGCCGCACCGTATTGGGATGACAGAAGATCTTCGCCGCGGCGTCGTTCGCGGAACCGTCCGCGTCGAGCCAGGCCTGAAATGTGTTGAGCAGGATCGAGCGCTCATCCGCGGCCAACTCGTTAAGCCGCTGCAACAGCAGGGACTTGATCTTGCCCATCACCTCGGGTGCGCTGACGGCCGCCAACGCGAGTGGAGTGTCATCGAACACCGACACGAGCGAGTCCCCTGATTGCTTACTGCCGGCCGCCGCCCGGGCTAACCGCAAGGCGTCGCCGGTGTCGGTCAGGCTCCGAAACGGCGGACTGATGCCGACCCGCGCAGTCGCGGCCTGACCGAGCACCTCGACCAAGATTCTCAAAGGGGCGGAAACCCGCGGGCCTTTGAGCGCAACGATCCCGACCTGGAGGTCCGGGGAGAGCCGCCACGCCGAACGGATGTCGCGGGCGGACAGCTTGTTCTCGATCGCCGGGAGGCCCAAACGCCCAACGGCCGGCAGCTTCGCGGCCACCACGACGTAGGGCCCAGACGCCGGTAACCGCAGTAAATCCGCTGCCTCCCAAAGGCTCTGCTTGTCAGTCATCCGCTGCGACAGCAGCGCCTCGACCAAAGCCGACCGCTCTTCTTCACGCTCGAGGAGCTGTGTGGTGAGCTGCTGGCGGTAGGCCGTGGCCATCGCCTGGGTGAAAGTCTCCTGCGCGAAGAAGATGCGTGCGGTGGCATCCAGGATGGCGTCGGTCGGTATCGCCGCGGCGCGGGCGACGGCCAGGGTCTCCTCCCACATGAACCGGAAACCGATGCGGTAGGCGGTCATGACCGCCGGCAGCGGCACCCCGGCGGTCGCCCGCTCGGTGCCGGTGCGCTCGGCGGGCGAGACGTCGACATCGTCCTCGCCGGTGAGCGAATGAAAGATGAAAGCCACGTTCGCCACGCAACTCTCGGCCACCTGACCCTTCGTGACGACGGTGTCGTCGCGGTAGGCGTCGATGTCCCGGCAAAGCACGTCGGCCATGGCCCTGCCCAGCGCGGGCGCGCGCGCCAGCATGAGCTTGCTGAGCTCCACCACATGCGGGTCAACCGCCACGCCGCCCATAACGCGAACCTTATTCCTGACCGCCGGCGAATGTGACCGGTCACAGTCAACCGGGCGCGGTGTTGTTTCGGCGAACATTGTGATCGGAGGTTGCCGGGATGACGCTGGAAGCACGCCCGAAGAACTCGTCCCGGAGGCACACCATGGCGGCACTGAGCGCCCACCTGATCGCGTCGAAGGACCGTCACCCCGAACGCATCGCGCTGCGTTGCGACGACCTGACATTCACCTTCGCCGAACTCGACGCCGCCGCGGCGCGGGTGGCGACGCTGCTGGAACGGGCGGGGATCCGGCCCGGCGACCGGGTCGGTGTGATGCTGCCCAACACACCGGCCTTCGCGGTCGCGTTCTACGGCATCATGTATCGGGGCGCCGTCGCGGTCCCGATGAACCCGCTGCTGAAAGAGCGGGAGATCGCCTACTACCTCTCGAACAGCGGCGCCACGGCGCTCTTTGCGACGCCGGCTTTCGCCGACGAGGTCATCCCGGCGGCGGCCCGTGGCGGGGCGCGATGCTGGCTCGTCGATGACGCGGACCTGATGAAGCTCGTCGCGGACCTGCCGGAGCAGACCACCGCGATACAGCGCAGCGACGACGATGTCGCGGTCATCTTGCACACCTCCGGGACCACCGGAAAACCGAAGGGCGCCATGCTTACTCATGGGAGCCTCCGGCGCATCGCCGAGGTCGGCGTTCGCACCCTGCTCGGGGCGGGGCCGGCCGATGTGGTGATGGGCTGCTTGCCCCTCTTCCATGTTTTCGGACTCACCTGCGGGCTCAACGTTTCCGTTCTTGCGGGCGCGATGCTGACACTCATCCCTCGGTTCGACCCGCTCAAGGCGCTCCAGGTGATCGAGCGTGACACCGTCACGATCTTCGAGGGGGTGCCGACCATGTACTCGGCGTTGCTCGGCGTGGCCGATCAGGCCTCGACGGGCGCGACGCGGAGCTTGCGGACCTGCGCCTCCGGCGGCGCCGCACTGCCCGTCCAGGTCCTCGCCGACTTTGAAAAGACGTTCCAGTGCACCGTTTTGGAGGGGTACGGGCTTTCCGAGAGCACGGCGGTCGCGGCGTTCAATCATCCCGATCGCCCCCGCAAGGCGGGCTCGATCGGCACCCCGATCGAGGGTGTCGAGATGCGGGTCGTCGACTTCGGTGGCGCCGAGGTCCCGCGGGGCCAGACCGGAGAGATTCAGATCCGCGGCCATAACGTGATGAAGGGCTACTGGAACCTGCCGGAGGCGACGCGGGCCACCATCACACCCGACGGGTGGCTGAACACTGGCGACGTCGGCCGCGTCGACGAGGACGGCTACTTCTACATCGTCGACCGCACAAAGGACTTGATCATCCGCGGCGGGTACAACGTCTATCCCCGCGAGGTCGAGGAAGTGCTCTATGAGCATCCGGCGGTGGCCGAAGCCGCCGTCGTCGGTATTCCGCACGACTCCCTCGGTGAGGAGGTCGGCGCCGCCGTCGCGCTCAAGGAGGGCGCTTCCGCGGCGCCGGAGGAACTGCGCGAATACGTGAAGCGGCGCGTGGCCGCCTACAAGTACCCGCGTTTGGTGTGGCTCGTCGACGCGCTGCCCAAGGGGCCCACCGGCAAGGTCCAGAAGCGCGACATCAACATCCCCGCAGTAGAAAGCATGCGATAACCATGGTCACCCAAACCGCCAGAGCCGAAGAGCTCGCCGCACCCCTCGACCTGCTCTTGACGAGCGCCACCAAGCCGTTCGCCGGCCGGATGATGCCCGACGACACCTGGACCCGATTCGCCGTCGGCCTCGCCAAGCAGCCCGGCGCGGTGGCCGGCCGGATCGGGGCTCTCACCCGCGAGCTCGGCGCCGTCGCGGCCGGCAACTCACACCGGGTGCCGGCGCGCGCCGACAAGCGATTCGCCGACCCGGCCTGGGAGCAGAACCCGGTGCTGCACCGGATCATGCAGGCCTATCTCGCCGGCGCGGAGACCGCCGAGGGGCTGCTCGCCGACGCCGGGCTGGACTGGCGCGACCAGGAGAGGATGCGGTTCGTCGTCGACAATCTGGTCGAGGGTCTGGCCCCCAGTAACAACCCGCTGATCAGCCCGCTCGGCTGGAAGGCGATGATCGACACCGGCGGCCTGAGCGCGGTGCGGGGCCTGAAAGCGTTTGCGCGGGACATGCTTTCGAAGCCCCGGGTGCCCGCGATGGTCGAGCCCGACGCCTACGCGGTGGGCGAGACCTTGGCCCTCACCAAGGGAGCGGTCGTGCTGCGCACGTCCATGTTCGAACTGATCCAATACGCGCCGCAGACCGCGAAGGTCCGTGAGGTCCCGCTGCTGTTGGTGCCGCCGGTGATCAACAAGTACTACATCATGGACATCGCGCCCGGCCGCAGCATGATCGAGTACTTCGTCGCCCAGGGGCAGCAGGTGTTCGTCGTCTCCTGGCGCAATCCGCAGAAGCGCCATCGGGATTGGGGCTTCGACGCGTACGGCGCGGCGATCATCGAGGCGATGGACGCGGTGGAGAAGATCAGCGGGACCGACCGCACCCACCTGCTAGCCACCTGCTCGGGCGGAATCCTGGCCGCGATGACGGCGGCCCACCTGGCCGAGATCGGCCGCGGTGACCGGGTGGCCGGCCTCAACCTGTCCGTCACCGTGCTGGACGAGAACCGGGCGGGCCTGGCTGCCGCGGTGATGAGCGATCGCGCGGCCCAGGCGGCGATCCGGGTCTCGGCCCGAAAGGGCTACCTGGACGGTCGGGACATGGCCGAGATGTTCGCCTGGCTGCGGCCCACCGACCTGGTGTGGCGGTACTGGGTGAACAACTACGTCCAGGGACGCAAGCCGGCGCCGTTCGACGTGCTGTTCTGGAACGCCGACACCACCCGGATGACGGCCGCGCTGCACCGCGACATGGTGCTGATGGCCGTGCGCAACGCCCTCGTCACCCCCGGCGGGGTCGAGATGCTCGGCACCCCGGTGGACCTGTCGAAGGTCACCGCCGACGCCTACGTCGTCGGCGGCGTCGCCGACCACATCTCGCCGTGGCAGGCCACGTACCGCAGCGCACGGCTGCTCGGCAGCAAGGACAACCGGTACGTGCTGTCCACCAGCGGCCACATCGCGGCTCTGGTCAACCCGCCGGGCAACCCGAAGGCTTCGTACCGGACCGGACCGGTCGAGGCGGAGGATCCGCAAGAGTGGCTGCAGTCGTCGCAGCAGTCCAAGGACTCCTGGTGGCCGGACTACGTGGAGTGGCTCGCCGAGCGCAGCGGGCCGGAGGTCGATGCCCCGAAAGCCCTTGGCGGCGAGGGACTCCCGCCGCTCGGACCCGCTCCCGGCGGCTATGTGATGGAGAAGTGAGTGAGGCGCAGCCCACAACAACAGCGGCGCCTGCGGGTGGTCCAGCCGAGCACGGTGGGCCACGAGCGTTACGTTAGCGCCGGCGGGCAGCGGATCCGGGTCAACATCCGTCGGGGAACCGGAGTGCCGCTCGTGCTCTGCAACGGCATCGGCGCCAGCCTGGAGGTGCTCGACCCGCTGGTCGAGCAGCTGCCGATGACGGTCGTGAGGTTCGATGTGCCGGGTACCGGGGGGTCGCCGACCTCGCCCCTGCCCTACGGGTTTCCCTATCTGGCCTGGGTGTTGGGCCGGGTGTTGTCCAAACTCGGCATCGGGGTCGTCGACATCTTCGGGCTGTCCTGGGGCGGGGCGCTGGCGCAGCAGTTCGCGTTCCAGAATCCACGCCGATGCAGGCGCATGGTATTGGTGGCGACGGGCACCGGCATCCTCATGGTGCCGGCCAGCCCCTTCGTGCTGGCGAAAATGGCCACCCCGCGCCGGTTCTCGGATCCCAACTACGCCGCTTCGATCGCCGGTGACCTCTACGGCGGCACCGTCCGCGCCCACGGCGAAGACGTGGCGAAGCTGTTCGTGCGGCAGTTACACGCCGGCTCGAAGATGGGCTACCTGCATCAACTGCTCGCCGGGTCGGTCTGGACGAGCCTGTTCGCGCTGCCCGCGGTGCGGCAGGAGACGCTGATCGTCTCGGGCACCGACGACCCGATCATCCCGGTGGCCAACGCCCACCTCCTGCACCGGTTGCTGCCCCATGCGGTTCTCCACCTGCATTCGGGCGGTCACATCGACATCGTGCACAACGCGACCGAGCTCGCCCCCGTGATCGAGGGTTTTCTGAGCGAGGCGGGCGAACGGGCCTAGCCGCGGATGTCCGCGGTGACCGCATTCGTCAACCGGATCAGGTCCTGTGGCGAAACGCCGACGTCCCAGCCTCGCCTGCCCGCGCTGCAGTACACCCGCTCGAAGTCCAGCGCGCCCGCGTCCACGACCGTCGGCAGGGTCTTGCGCTGCCCGAACGGCGACACGGCGCCCACCAGGTAGCCGGTGGCCCGCTCGGCGGCGGCGGACTCGGCCATGACCGCTTTGGCCACCCCCAGCGCCGCGGCGCTCGCCTTCAGCGAAAGCCGCTCCGGCACAGGCAGTATCGCGACGGCCAGCGCGCCGGGCACCGCGATGACGAGGGTCTTGAAGACCTGTTCGGGTGCGATGCCGCGCTCGGTCAGCGCGTGGACCGCCTCGGCGCCGAACGAGCGCTCGCGCGGATCGTGGTCGAACGTGACAACCTCATGCGGCACACCGGCTTTCACCAGCGCGGCGAGCGCGGGCGTGGCGGCGCGAGGCATCAGGGCCCGGCCCGGCTAGGGGCCCGAGTACCCCGGCGGGTTCACGCCGTCGACCCAGAAGTCGACACCGAGCTGCCCGCCCGGCACGCAGTTGTAGACCGACAGGTCGGTGACGCCGGACTCCAGCAGCACGTCCTCACACAGCAGGGTGTTGCCGGTGTACTCGCGGGCGGGCTTGTTGAGGATCACGTACGCGGCGTCGGAGTACACCTCCGGCTTGCGGGCGCGGCCCATCGCCTCGTCACCCCCGAGCAGGTTCTGCACCGCGGCGGTGGCCACCAGCGTGCGCGGCCACAGCGTGTTCGACGCGATGCCCGCCTCGCGCATCTCCTCGGCGATGCCCAGCGCGCACAGCGTCATGCCGAACTTGGCCATCATGTACGCGGTCGGCTTCAGCCACTCCTTGCCGAGCAGCACGGGCGGAGACAGCGTCAGGATGTGCGGGTTGTCCCCCTTCTTCAGGTGCGGGATGCAGGCCTGCGACACCGCGTACGTGCCGCGCACCTGGATGCCGTTCATCAGGTCGAACCGCTTCATCGGCACCTCGGTGATGGACCCCAGGTTGATCGCCGACGCGTTGTTGACGCAGATGTCGATGCCGCCGAACTGCTCGACGGCCTTGGCCACCGCGGCCTCCACGGACTCCGGGTCCCGGACGTCCCCCACGATCGGCAGGGCCTGCCCACCCGCCTCCTCCAGCTCCTTGGCGGCGGTGTACACCGTGCCCGGCAGCTTGGGGTGGGGCTCGGCGGTCTTGGCGATCAGGGCGATGTTGGCGCCGTCTTGGGCGGCGCGCTTGGCGATCGCCAGGCCGATACCGCGGCTGGCGCCGGAGATGAACATGGTCTTGCCGTTCAGGGACATGGCGTCACATTAACGTCCTGCCGCTCCCGCCCGGACCGGGGGACGGGCGGCGACGGACTCCGCCGGGAAATAGCACGTCGGCCCCCGCTGTTGACTCAATCGGTCTCTGAAGTTACGTAGGCGCACCCAGGCAGACACTGTCGGTGGCAGCCTCTAGATTGGGAGGAGCGGTTTGGTGTCAGCGGCGACGAGCCTGTTGGACCGTCCAACGGGTGCCGACCAGTTGGCTTGCTTTCTGGCAAGCCCGGTGGCGCTTGCAGCGCCGTCCGGCGACACCGCAGCGGAAGGGACCGGGGTAATCGACATGGCCGACACAGACGGCGCGACAGCACAGGAGATTCCCGATCCCGGCCCGCCCGAGACGGACGCGGAGCTGATGGCGCGCTTCGAGCGCGACGCGATCCCCCTGCTGGACCAGCTGTACGGCGGTGCCCTGCGCATGACCCGCAATCCCGCCGACGCGGAAGACCTGCTGCAAGAGACGATGGTCAAGGCTTATGCGGGCTTCCGCTCGTTCAGGGCCGGCACCAACCTCAAGGCGTGGCTGTACCGGATCCTGACCAACACCTACATCAACAGCTACCGCAAGAGGCAGCGCCAGCCGGCCGAGTACCCCACCGAGGAGATCACCGACTGGCAGCTGGCGTCCAACGCCGAGCACTCGTCCACCGGGCTGCGCTCGGCCGAGGTCGAGGCGCTGGAGGCGCTGCCGGATAACGAGATCAAGGAAGCGCTGCAGGCGTTGCCGGAGGAATTCCGGATGGCCGTCTACTACGCCGATGTCGAGGGTTTTCCGTACAAGGAAATCGCGGAAATCATGGATACGCCCATCGGGACGGTAATGTCACGGCTGCACCGCGGCCGCCGTCAACTGCGGTCGCTGCTGGCTGACGTGGCCAAGGAGCGGGGTTTCAACCGCGGCCACCAGGCGCACGAGGAGGTGTCGTCATGAGCGAGTTGTCGGGCCCCGGCGACACGTGCCCCAACGACGACGCTCACGGCGCCGTCGGCTGTGCCGAGGTGATTCGCCAGGTCTGGCTGCTGCTCGACGGCGAATGCACGCCGGAGTCCCGCGACCAGCTGCGCCGCCACCTCGAGGCGTGCCCCGGCTGCTTCAAGCACTACGGCCTCGAGGAGCGCATCAAGGCGTTGATCGCCACCAAGTGCAAAGGCGAGAAGGCCCCCGAGGGCCTGCGCGAGCGGCTACGGCTGGAGATCCGCCGGACCACCATCATCCGAGAGACGCGGTAGCGGGCCTCAGGCGTTGGGCCGCTTGCCGTGGTTGGCCTTGCTGTGCTTGCGGTCGCGCTTCTTGCGGCCCCGTTTGGCCATTTCGGAAAACCTCCGTTGATTGATCGAAACCGGGCGCCCGGCGCCCGTTAGCTTGCCTCACATTCTCGCACGGCCTGTCGGGGCCCCGTGCGCCGCGGTGGGCCGGGGGCCTGTGGTTCGATATACACCGAGCCTGACGGAAGCTAGATGGACCAGCAGCCAGCCTGCGCAATGGCCGAAACGAGTGGGGTGAAGATGGCCGAGGATGTGCGCGCCGAGATCGTGGCCAGCGTGCTCGAAGTCGTAGTCAACGAGGGTGACCAGATCGGCAAAGGCGACGTCGTGGTGCTGCTGGAGTCGATGAAGATGGAGATCCCGGTCCTGGCTGAGGTCGACGGCACGGTGAGCAAGGTGAGCGTCTCGGTGGGCGATGTCATCCAGGCGGGCGACCTGATTGCCGTGATCAGCTAAACCTTGAAGCCTTTCTTGTCCGCTGCCGGGGAATTGCCCGGGGAGTGAGCGATGTCGACTCTCGGTGACCTGCTTGCCGAACACACCGTGCTGCCCGGCAACGCCGTGGATCACCTGCACGCGGTGGTGGGGGAGTGGCAGCTGCTGGCGGACCTGTCCTTCGCCGACTACCTGATGTGGGTTCGCCGCGACGACGGCATGTTGGTGTGCGTGGCGCAGTGCCGGCCGAACACCGCGCCCACGGTGCTGCTGACCGACTCGGTCGGCAGCGTCGTCGCCGCCGACCGGCTGGCGCTCGTCGCCGAGACCTTCGATTCCGGCCTGGCGCAGCGGGATGGCGAAGCGGCGCAAGAGGATTCGTGGCTGCCCGGCCCGCACGTGGAGGCGTCCCCGGTGCGGTACGGGGGGCAGGTGGTGGCCGTGCTGACCCGGCATCAGACCGCCGTCGCGGCCGACCGCGCGTCCGGCCACCTGGAGACGGCCTACCGGGACTGCGCCCGGGATCTGGTCGCCATGCTCGCCGAGGGCACCTTCCCCGACGTGGGCGACGTGGTCATGTCGCGCTCCACGCCGCGGGCCGGCGACGGCTTCATCCGGTTGGACGTCAACGGCGTCGTCGCCTACGCCAGTCCCAACGCGGTTTCGGCCTACCACCGGATGGGCCTGACCACCGAGCTGGAGGGCCGCAACCTGGTCAAGGTCACGCGGCCGCTGGTCTCCGACCCGTTCGAGGCGCAGGAGCTGGCGGAGCACGTGCTCGACCTGCTGGCCGGCGGGCGCAGCATGCGCATGGAGGTGGACGCCGGCGGCGCCACGGTGCTGTTGCGCACGCTGCCGCTGGTGGTCGACGGCGCCAGCGCCGGCGCCGCGGTGCTGATCCGCGACGTCACCGAGGTGAAGCGCCGCGACCGGGCCCTGATCTCCAAGGACGCGACGATCCGGGAAATCCACCACCGGGTCAAGAACAACCTGCAGACGGTGGCGGCGCTGCTGCGGCTGCAGGCCCGCCGGACGGCCAACGCCGAAGGCCGGGAGGCCCTGATCGAGTCGGTGCGCCGGGTCTCGTCCATCGCCTTGGTGCACGACGCGCTGTCGATGTCGGTGGACGAGCAGGTCAACCTCGACGAGGTGATCGACCGGATCCTGCCGATCATGAACGACGTCGCGTCGGTCGACCGGCCGATCCGGATCAACCGGGTCGGCGACCTGGGCGTGCTGGACTCCGACCGCGCGACCGCCCTGATCATGGTGATCACCGAACTGGTTCAGAACGCGATCGAGCACGCTTTCGACCCCGCCGCCGAGGAGGGCTCGGTGACCATCCGCGCCGAGCGTTCGGCGCGCTGGCTCGACGTCGTCGTGCACGACGACGGCCGTGGTTTGCCGGAAGGCTTCAGCCTGGAGACGTCCGACAGCCTCGGCCTGCAGATCGTGCGGACGCTGGTGTCGGCCGAGCTGGACGGCACGCTGGGCATGCGTCAGGCCCCGTCCCGCGGCACCGACGTGGTGCTGCGGGTGCCCATCGGCCGGCGAACCCGATTGGTGTTGTAGGTGTGCGGCCGACACAACAGCGCGGCCCCGACTTTCGTCGAGGCCGCGCTGTGTGGTCTAAACCAGTCAGACTCCGCTACGGGCCTTCGTCCGGGCGTTGCGACGCTTGAGTGCGCGCCGCTCGTCTTCACTCATGCCGCCCCAGACGCCCGAATCCTGGCCGGTATTCAGGGCCCAGGAAAGGCAGTCTGTGGTTACCGGGCACCGATTGCAGACCAGTTTCGCGTCAGCGATCTGCGCGAGCGCCGGGCCGCTGTTCCCTACCGGGAAGAACAGCTCCGGGTCTTCGTCGCGACAGACCGCCTTGTGGCGCCAATCCATAAGTTGTTACTCCTCACTGAGTGCGCAGCAAGGCGCACGGCCAATTTTCTTCGGCTGTTAACGCGTGCACAAGAAAAGGGTCCGTACCCCTATCTAACTTTCTGCATGCAACCTTTCGATCGTTTCACAGGCCCAACAGAAGTCAATAGCGTGCGTTACCTCGTGGGCAATCTCACTTTGACCGTTCCGTAGCCGGGCCATTACTCCGTTGTACTACACTGACTGGCCGATCTCGGAGAAAATATTCACCGCCCGGCCCCTTGGCGCTTCGTTATCGCAGCTCAGAGTGATTTTTTAGCGGAGGCGCGACGACGGCCAGCGCGTCCGGGACCGCCCGGAACGTCATGCTTTCGCGCACGCCGAGGTAATCGCCGTCGAACTGGCAGGCGACCGGGCCCCCGGCCGAGGTCACCCGCAAACAGGGCACGTCGTCCTCGGTGACGAGGTGGTCGAACGCGAACTTGGGCCGTTTGGCGAACATCTGCCGCACGATGCGCAGCGTCGGGATCGTCTTCATGCTCTTCGGCGCGAACACTCCCAGGCCCGACTCGAAGGTGCAGCCGGGATTGGTCCATACCGGCCGATCGTTGGCGAACGTCCAGGGGCTGGAGTTGGAGACGAAGACGAAGCTCACCCCCGGGATGGGTTCGCGGCCGGGCAATTCGAGCTGCAGCATCGGCTCGCGGCGCGTGTAGCCCCACACGGCGGGCACCGCCGCGCGGATGTAGCGCCACGCCGTGACCTTGCCGCCCTTGTCGCGTTCGGCCTCGACCGCGGCGACCACCTCCGCGTCGACCCCCATCCCGGTGTTGAAGACCGCCCACCGCTCACCGCAGTCGATCAGCCCTATCCGGCGCCAGGTGTGGTGGCGGCGATAGTCGTCGATCAGCTGGATGAGCTGGTTGGTCGCGGCCACCGGGTCCCGCGAGATCCCCAGCGAGCGCGCCAGCACGTTCGCCGAACCGCCGGGAACCACCGCGACCGCAGGCACCGGGCCGGTGGGCCCGGAATTCGAGCCCGGACGGCCGAGCAGGCCGTTGACCACACCGCTGACCGTGCCGTCGCCGCCGTGCACCACGACCAGGTCGACGCCGTCCGCGACCGCCTTCTCCGCGAGTTCGGTGCCGTGACCTCGGTGGTGGGTGTGTTCGACGGTGAGCTCCAGGCGGCTCTTGAGCGCGTGCGCCAGCAGGTCGCGACCGGCCGGGGTCGTGGAGGTGGCGGTCGGGTTCACGATCAGCACGGCGCGCATGATGCACGAGCTTATGCGGGCCGGTTAAGGCCGTGCTGTGGGGAACTCCCCCCGCGGCGGGGTGACTACGCTGACGCGGGTGACAGTCTTCCGCCGCAACCCCGGGGCCGCCCCGGCCGCCGTGCGCGGCGCCGGGCTGCTCGTGGCGTTGCAGGGGGCGGCCGGGCTGGTCATGGCGGTGGTGCTGGTGGTGCGGGGTGCCGCCGGGGCAGATCAGCGCGTGGTCAACGGCTTGGGCACGGCGGTCTTCTTCGTCCTGGTCGGGGCCGTGGTGTTGGCTGCCGGACGTGCGCTCATCCTCGGCAAGCGCTGGGGGCGCGGGCTGGCCGTGATCACCCAGCTGCTGTTGCTCCCCGTGGCGTGGTACCTGGCGGTCGACTCGCACCGGCCCGGCTTCGGGATTCCCGCGGGGTGCGCGGCGCTGGCCGTGCTCGGCCTGCTCTTCAGCCCCGCCGGCCTGCGGTGGGCCGGTGGCGGCGATCAGCGCGACTCGGCCAGGTCGGCCAACCGCGGGCCCGACAGCCGGTAGGTGGTCCACTCGCTCTGCGGTTCACCGCCGACGCCGTCGTACAGGGCGATCGCGTCGGTGTTCCAATTCAGCACCGCCCAAGACAACCGCGTGTAGCCCTTGGCAAGGCATTCGGCCGCCAGCGTCGCCAGCAGCGCGCGCGCCAGGCCGCGACGGCGAAAGCGCGGATGCACGAACAGGTCTTCGAGGTAGATGCCGGCCGCGCCGTCCCAGGTGGAGAAGTTGAGAAACCACAGCGCCATCGCGGCGACCTCGCCGTCGGCTTCCGCGACGTGTCCGTGCAATGTCGGGCTAGGGCCGAAAAGGGCTGCGGTGATTTGTTTTTCGGTGACGGTACATTGGTCGGCGGCATTTTCGAATTCGGCCAGCGCGCGAATCATTTCGATGATGGCGGCGGCGTCTTCGGGTTTGGCGCGGCGAATGGTCATCGCTTTACGTCCAATGCGTTGAGGATCGTGGCGAATTTCGTTGTGGTTTCCGCGACTTCCTCGTCGGGATCGGATTCGGCGACGATGCCGCCCCCGGAGCGGGCCAACGCGCTGCGCCGGTCCGCCGACAGCTGTGCGCAGCGGATGGCCACCACCCAGCGGCCGTCGCCCCGGGCGTCGCACCAGCCCGCCGCCCCCGCGTAGAACCCGCGGTCGCCTTCCAGCTCGGCGATGAGCTCGACCGCGGCCTTGGTGGGCACGCCGCCCACCGCGGGGGTGGGATGCAGCGCCAGCGCCAAATCGATTGCGGTGGTTGAGGTGTCGCGCAGGCGGCCGCTGATCGGCGTGCACAGGTGCCACACCGCCGCGGTGCGGCTCAACTCGGGCTCGGCGGCGATCGTCAGCTCGTCGCACAGCGGCTCCAGGGCGGCCCGGATCGTCTCGATCACCAGCTGGTGCTCGTGCCGGTCCTTGGCCGAGCCGGCCAGCGCGGCGCCGTTCGCCGCGTCGGCGTCCGGGTCGGCCGCGCGGGGGGCCGACCCGGCGAACGGCCGGCAGGTGACCCGGTCGCCGGAGCGCGCCACCAGCAGTTCGGGGCTGGCGCCCACCAGCGCCGCCCCGGCGTAATCGTCGCCTGCGGCGGTCAGGTCGACCAGGTAGCCGTAGGCGGCCGGATCGGCGGCGATGAGGCGGCGCAGGATGACGCGCGCGTCCAGGGGGGCGTCGGCGACCAGCCGCAGCGCGCGGGACAGCACCACCTTGCTCAGCAGGCTGTCGGGCGCGGTGAGCTGATCGCGAGCCCGGACGATGCGGCGGCGGTAGGCGTCCGGCGGCGGGTCGGCGGCGGCGATGCGCACCGGCGGCAGTGGGCCCGTCGGCCAGTCCGGGGGGACGTCGGTGCGGCGCACGGCCTCGGGCGTCAGCAGCGCCGCGGGCCGGTCGACGTCAAAAGGCAACGCACCCAGCACTATTGGGGCCAACCCTGACCTCAGGGCGTCCTGCGCCGCCGCCACGTCGCGGTAGCGCTCGCGCACCCCCTCGGCGAGCAGGGTTTGCTTCGGTCCGCACAGCGCGAACGGCGGTTGGGTGCTCACCCGGGTTTGATCGCCTGTGGCTGGGCGGTCAGGCCGAGCGCGGCGAGCTGACGCACCCCGTGCTCGAATCCGCACACCGCGAGGGAGCCGGCGAGCATCCAGAAGCGGCTGCCCTCGACGAGCGGCAGCTCTACCCAGCGGGTGATGACCGAACGCGAGAAGTGGCTGTGCCCAACGAACACCACGTCGCGCGAGTCCATGTGCTCCAACGCGAATGTCACGGCCTCATCGGCGCGGGCGCTGACCTGCGCCACGCTCTCGCCGCCGGGGCAGCCGTGCGTCCAGACCAGCCAGTCGGGCACGGATTCCTGGATCTGCGGGGTTGTCAGCCCCTCGTAGGCCCCGTAATCCCATTCGGCGAGCAGGGGAGAGACCTCGTCGACGGCCAGCCCGGCCAGCTTGGCCGTGGTCAGGGCCCGGATGCGCGGGCTGCTGACCACCAACGGGTCGGTGAGGTTGAGTTCGCGCAGGACGCGGCCGGCGAGCTCGGCCTGGACGCGTCCGGTGTCGGTGAGCTCGAGGTCGGTTCGGCTGGTGTGCTGGCCGGATTTCGACCACTCGGTCTGGCCGTGGCGGAGCAGTACAAGTCGGTGGTTGTGCAGGCCCATATCGACCGATTCTGCCGGACGACACCCCGGGGCCGTCGGCCGCAGCGCGGGGCGATCGAACATGCCAGGATGGGCACTGTGACCGTGGCAACAAGGAGGGGCGGGCGCTAGTGAGAAAGACCCGGGTATTGGCGGTGGCCAACCAGAAGGGCGGCGTGGCCAAGACTACGACGGTTGCCTCGCTGGGGGCGGCGATGGTGGACGAGGGGCAGCGGGTGCTCCTGGTCGACCTGGATCCGCAGGGCTGCCTGACGTTCTCGCTGGGCCAGGATCCCGACAAGCTCCCGGTGTCGGTGC
>NZ_LZJB01000376.1:0-740 GCF_001666895.1 Mycobacterium sp. E3298 | reverse complement strand
CCCGTCGACGGGGGCTACCTCTTCAACGGCCGCTGGCAGTTCAGCTCGGGCACCGACCACTGCGACTGGATCATCCTGGGCGCGATGCTCGGCGACGAGAAGGGCATTCCGATCATGCCGCCGCAGATGTTGCACATGATCCTGCCCCGTAAGGACTACGAGATCGTCGAGGACTCCTGGAATGTGGTGGGGTTGCGGGGAACCGGGTCCAAGGACGTCATCGTCAAGGACGCGTTCGTCCCGTCCTACCGCACGATGGACGCCACGAAGGTGATGGACGGCACCGCCCAGCGCGAGGCCGGCATGACCGAACCGCTCTATCTGATGCCGTGGTCGACGATGTTCCCGCTGGGCATCTCGGCGGCCACCATCGGCATCGCCGAGGGGGCCCTGGCCGCGCACCTCGACTACCAACGCGAGCGCGTCGGCGCCACCGGAACCGCGATCAAGGACGATCCCTACGTGATGTTCGCGATCGGCGAGGCAGCCGCCGACATCATCGCCGCCCGCCAGGAACTCCTGGCCAACGCCGACCGCATCTACGACATGGTCGCCGCCGGCAAGGAGGTGTCGTTCGCCGACCGCGCGGCCGGGCGGCGCACCCAGATCCGCGCGGTGTGGCGCGCGGTGTCGGCGGTCGACGAGATCTTCGCCCGCTCGGGCGGCAACGCGGCCCGCATGGACAAGCCGCTGCAACGGTATTGGCGCGACGTCCATGTCGGCCAGCTGCACGCCATCCA
>NZ_LZJB01000375.1:0-1030 GCF_001666895.1 Mycobacterium sp. E3298 | reverse complement strand
CGATCCCATCCGCGCGATTCGCACCAAGGAATACAGCTACATCGAGAATTACGCCCCGCGGCCGCTGCTCGACCTGCGGGACTGGAAACCCAAGCCCGATACCGACGTCGTGGTCAGCAACGCCGCGCTGCACTGGGTGCCCGAGCACGCCGACCTGCTGGTCCGGTGGGCGGGCGAGCTGCCGCCCGGATCATGGATCGCCGTCCAGATTCCCGGCAACTTCGAGACGCCGTCGCACGCCACGGTGCGCACCCTGGCCCGTCGGGAGCCCTACGCAAAGGTGATGCGGGACATACCATTTCGCGTCGGCGCGGTGGTGCAGCCGCCGATCCAGTACGCAAACCTGCTGCTGGACGCCGGGTGCAAAGTCGACGTCTGGGAGACCACCTACCTGCACCAGCTGGGCGGGGAGAACCCGGTGCTGGAATGGATCACCGGGACGGCGCTGGTTCCGGTGCGCGAGCGGCTCGGCGACGAAGACTGGGAACGGTTCCGCGAGGAGCTCATCCCGCTGCTGGACGACGCCTACCCGCCCCGGTCCGACGGGACCACGATCTTCCCGTTCCGGCGGGTGTTCATCGTCGCCGAGGTCGGCGGTTCCCGGCGGTCCGGCGGCTAACCGCTCGCCTGTTCCTCGATGCCGCGGTCGGCGGCGAGCGCAGACCGGGCGGTCGGTTTCACCCGATGAATGTGCAGATACGTCTCGGTGTACCGGGCCGAGATGCGGGTGCCGGCGAACTCCGACGGGATTACATCACCCGTACGCTGACGCCAATCATGAAGCCGCACAGCCAAATCGGCCGCGATTTCGTCGGCGCCGGCGTCGCCGGCGGCCAGCAGGTTGGTGGTCTCGGTGGGGTCGGCGCGCAGGTCGTAGAGCTCACGCTGCGGGCGTGGGCCGGTGATGAACGGCGCGACGGCTGCCCCCGACGGGCTCTCCTCGATATCCAACGGCAGGTCGAGCAGCGGCCGCGGGGCGTAATTCTCGATGTAGCTGTATTCCTTGGTGCGAATCGCGCGGATGGGATCG
>NZ_LZJB01000374.1:0-797 GCF_001666895.1 Mycobacterium sp. E3298 | reverse complement strand
TCGACCGTCCGCTCGACGGCGTTGGGCTCAGCACTCATCTGACAGGAACTAACCGCCCCACTTGGCGGCTTCGGCCTGGTCCCGGGCGAGCATGGACGTGGTGTTGGCCTCGTGGGTGCTGGCCATCGACTGGTAGGCCCGCACGAGGCTTTCCATCGCCTGGTTCCACTGGGCCTGCCAGGCCTGGTAGGTCATACCGGTGTCGCCCTGCCAGGCGTTGGACAGCGTGGCCTGCTCGCTGGCGATGTCCGAACCCAGCCCCTGCAGCGTGCCGGCGTAGCCGGCCATGTCGGCGGCGTGGCTCAACATCGCCGGGTAGTTGTACATGATTTGGGACATGAGAAGTCCTTTCGCGGTTGTTGGCGGCTGAAGCTCGATCAGAAGGCGTTGTAGCCGGACGCCGCGGCGGCGTCGGCGGCGACGTAGGTTCCCGCGGCGTCGCCGAGGTTGGCCTGGGCGATGTCGAGCAGGGTGTTGACCCGCGCGGCTGCCTCGACGAAGCGGGCGTGCGCGGCCTGGAACGCGGCCGAGGACTCGCCCTGGTGGAACGCCTGTGCCGACATGGCCTCCTGCTCGGCCTGACTGATGGTGCTGCGCATCAACGCCGCCTTGGCACTGAAGGCCGACTGCGCGGCCACCAACTGCGGGATGTGGGCGTCCAACATACTCATGGTGCTTCCTTTCTCTGCGGTCTCATGGGGTTTCGGTGACTGACGAGCATCGGGCTGGCACAACAACCGCCGGCCCGATTCGACGAGTTCAGCATGCCGACCCGCGTCGGGGCGCGGGCCGACGAG
>NZ_LZJB01000373.1:0-41735 GCF_001666895.1 Mycobacterium sp. E3298 | reverse complement strand
CGGGGTCGGGGTCGCGGCTATTGTGGCCCAAACCGCGCTCGTGGTGGCGTTGGCGCTGCTTTCCGCGCGCACCTACACCACCAAGCTGGCCAACCCCAACACCACCACGACCGCGCCGTCGACGCCGCCGTTGCAAGACGAGATCACGACCACCAAGCCGCCGCCACCGCCGCCTCCTCCGCCGCCACCGCCCACGACCGAACCGCCGCCCCCGACAGCAACGGAGACACAGACCGTGACGGTGACGCCTGCACCGCCGCCGCCACCGCCGACGCCGCCGCCCGCGCCGCCGCCGGCCACCTCGACCGCCGCGGCGCCCCCGGCGCCGACCACCCCGGCCGGCCCGCGGCAGGTGACCTACTCGGTCACCGGCACCAAGGCGCCCGGGGACATCATCTCGGTGACCTACGTCGACGCGTCCGGGCGGCGGCGTACGCAGCACAACGTGTACATCCCGTGGTCGATGACGGTCACGCCGATCTCGCAGTCCGACGTGGGCTCCGTCGAGGCGTCCAGCCTCTTCCGGGTCAGCCGGCTCAACTGCTCGATCACGACGAGCGACGGAACGGTCCTCTCGTCGAACACCAACGACGCACCGCAGACGAGCTGCTGATGGTCAGCAGGTATTCGGCGTACCGCCGCGGCGACGACACCATTTCGCCGGACGTGATCGACCGCATCCTGATCGGTGCGTGCGCGGCGGTCTGGCTGGTGTTGCTGGGGGTGAGCGTGGCCGCGACCGTCGCGCTGGCGGACTTGGGCCGCGGCTTTCACAAGGCGGCCAGCAACACGCATTCCACCTCGTGGGTGCTGTATGCCGTGATCATCGTGTCCGCGCTGATCATCGCCGGGGCGATTCCGATGCTGATACGGGCGCGCCGGATGGCCCAGACCGACCCGGCCGCCCGGGGGATGACCGCGCCCAGCAGGCCGCCGGTGCGGCTGATGTCGCAGGCGCCGCGCACCGCGGCCGAGCGGGCGCGGCAACCGCGGCCCCAGGCGCCGGCTCCGGCGGGAGATTCCGACTGGTCGGGTGAGACCGTCGATCGGGTCTGGTTGCGCGGCACCGTGCTGTTGGTGACCGCGCTGGGCGGGGCGCTGGTCGCGGTGGCGACGGCCACCTACCTGATGGCCGTGGGCCACGACGGCCCGTCCTGGGCCGCGTACGCAGTCGCCGGTGTCGTCACCGCCGGGATGCCGGCGATCGAATGGCTGCACGTTCGCCAGCTGCGCCGGGTCGTCGACGCGGGGTAGGCGCCGGTCAGGACGCCTTGCCGTACCGGCGAACCGATTCGTCCTCGCCGAAGGTGCCGGTGTGTTGCGCGCCGTTGGCGTCGCGGCCGAAGAACGTCCAGCGCCGCGGGGTCGTCTGCGGTCCGCTGATCA
The DNA here is from genome assembly GCF_001666895.1 of Mycobacterium sp. E3298. Lineage (NCBI taxonomy): Bacteria > Bacillati > Actinomycetota > Actinomycetes > Mycobacteriales > Mycobacteriaceae > Mycobacterium > Mycobacterium sp. E3298. The sequence continues at coordinate 40,349 of NZ_LZJB01000373.1, read as the reverse complement.
TCTTGACGGTGTAGCGCAGCTGCGTGGGACGCAGCGTGCCGATGATGTCACCGACGCGGATCTTCGAGGGATGGATCTCTGGCGCGTCGGCCCAGTCCTGTATTGCCATTACGCCCGTCCTCACCGTTTCGGCCCCCCGCTCACCAGGACAGCGCCACGGTCAGGCACCCACAACTCTAGTGGACCGGCGGGGCCGAGCCGGTTGCCGCGACACCGGGGCGATTCCGGCGTCGGTGGGGTCACCCTGGCCGTCCCGACAGGTCACCGGGGGCGTAGCGTCGACGGCGAGCCGTTTCGTTGTCAGCGGTGGTCCGTGCGATCGGTGCGGGTGCCACCCACGGGCAATGCGATTCCTCCGTCCGCCCCGCGCCCGCCGGGGCGAACGACGCCGACGTGAAGGAAACCGCCCGTGGATGCCACAACCGGCCACGACCGCCGAGCCCGTCGATGAGCGCGCCGGAACGCCGACGTCGAGCCAACCCCGTCCGGCTGTCGGTGGGGCGTGAGCTCGGGCGGGCGATCGACGGCGCGTGGTGGCCACGCGCGGACCGCATCACCAACGAGTTGCCCGAGCTGATCGCCGTCCTGACCCCGTTGCTTGGGGAGGTCGAGTCCATCAACGTCAACTGGCCACCGCTGCAGCGGCCGCCCGACCTGAACTGGTCCGGATGGGAACGGAAACGTCAGCACGTGATGACCGTCATCGGGGCCGACGCACGCGTCAACCTGCTGGTCATCCCGTACGCGACCTACAGCGCGCTCGCCCTGATGGTGTTGCGCTGCGCGGCCGACCTACCCGTCGAGGCGCGCGACCAGGTGAAGCCGGCGTTTCTGACCGCCGGCTCCATCCTGCGGGCCGCGCACCAACAGTGCGGCACGGCTGTCACCGAACCAGCGCGAGGCTAGTGGTGCTCGCCGTTCTTGCCGTTTGAACCGACGGTGCTCTCCTGGTGCTCGCGCAGGGCGGTGAGGGCGCGTTGCTCCGAGCTGTGTGCCGCCTCGCGCAGCGCCGCATCCTCCGACACCGGGTCGGCGAACAGGAAGCTGCCGTGCCCGGGTGAACCCGCCGAGCCCAGCTTGTTCATCCGCTTCGGCAGTGCCGCGCCCTGATACTCGAGCGGTAGCGGGTGGCCGTGGTCGTCGACCGGGCCGAGCGGCTGATGCAGCTCGATGTACGCGCCATGCGGCAGCCGCTTGATGATGCCCGTCTCGATGCCGTGCGCCAGCACCTCCCGGTCGCTGCGCTGCAGCGCCACGCACCACCGGTAGGCGATGAAGTAGACCACCGGCGGCAGGACCACCATTCCGATGCGGCCGATCCAGGTCGTCGCGTTCAGCGAGATCTGGAACTTCAACGCGATGATGTCGTTCATCGCGCTGAGCGTCAGCACCATGTAGAACGCGATCGCCATCGCACCGATCGCGGTGCGCACCGGGGCGTCACGCGGCCGCTGCAGCAGGTTGTGGTGGGCGTAGTCGCCGCTGAACCGCTTCTCCAAGAAGGGGTAGACGATCAGCAGGACGAAGATCAGGCCCATCAGCAGCGCCACCCAGACGGGCGCCGGGATGGTGTGGTGCCAGAAGTAGAACTCCCACGGCGGCCAGATACGCGCCAGGCCCTCGGTCCACATCATGTAAAAGTCGGGCTGTGAGCCGGCGGAGACGTGAGATGGCTTGTAGGGGCCCAGGTTCCAGATCGGGTTGATCTGCAACAGCCCACCCATCAGTCCGAGCACGCCCACGATCGCGGCGAAGAACGCGCCGGATTTCACCGCGAAGATCGGCATCACGCGCACGCCCACGACGTTCTGCTCCGTGCGGCCCGGGCCGGGGAACTGGGTGTGCTTCTGGAACCAGACCATCGCGAGGTGCAGCCCGATCAGCGCCAGGATGATCCCGGGGAGCAGCAGGATGTGCAGCGCGTACATCCGCGGGATGATGGTGCCCACCGTCGCGCACTCGTTGCCGATGCCGCCGCAGGGGAAGTCGCCGCCGAACAGCGCCCAGTGCAGCCAGGTGCCGATCACCGGCATCCCGAGCGTGATCGAGGACAGCGCGGCGCGCAGGCCGATACCCGACAACAGGTCGTCGGGCAGCGAGTAGCCGAAGTACCCCTCGAACATCGCCAGGATCAGCAGCAGCGAGCCGATCACCCAGTTCGCCTCGCGGGGCCGCCGGAACGCGCCGGTGAAGAAGATGCGGGCCAGGTGGACCATGATGGAGGCGGCGAAAATCAAAGCGGCCCAGTGGTGTACCTGCCGAACGAACAGGCCGCCACGCACCTCGAACGAGATGTCCAGGGTCGAGGCGAACGCCTTGGACATGTCCACGCCGCGCAGCGGCTGGTAGGCGCCGTTGTAGGTGACCTCGGCCATGGACGGGTCGAAGAACAGCGTCAGGTACACGCCGGTGAGCAGCAGCACGATGAAGCTGTACATCGCGATCTCACCCAACAGGAACGACCAGTGCGTCGGGAAGACCTTGTTCAGCTGCCTGCGCACCGCCGCCGAGGGGTGATAGCGAGTGTCGATGTCCTCGCCCTGACGGGCCAGAACATCGCCGATCTTCGGCGGTTTCGGGGGACTCAGTTTGGGACTCATGTTGTCGTCCTCTCCCAGAATGCCGGTCCGACGGGTTCGACGAAGTCACCGTTGGCGACCAGATACCCGTTGGAGTCGATCGTGATGGGCAGTTGCGCCAGCGCACGGGCCGCCGGGCCGAAGATCGGCTTGGCGAAGTGCAGGGCGTCGAACTGCGACTGGTGGCAGGGGCACAGGATTCGGTAGGACTGCTCCTCGTACAGCGACGCGGGGCAACCGAGGTGCGAGCAGACCTTGGTGTAGGCGAACAACTCGCCGAAGTTGAAGCTCTCCTGGCCCTGGCGCTTGACCACCCGCGGCATGTCCGTGGGCCGGATCCGGATGAGCATCACGGGGTTTCGGACGCCCTGGTTGATCGCCCGCAGCTTCTCCTGCGATTCCGGCGTGGTGCCGTCACCGTCGGATTCCCGCCACGGGAACACGGTCTCCATGCCGCCTGCGTCGAGGTCTTCGGGCCGCATCTTGATGAACGGCGACGCGCCTGCGGAGCCGGTGGCCCGCGCGAGGAAGATGGTCTCGCCCGCGTACCGCGGGGTCCACCCGGACGTCCACAGCACCGCCTTCTTCCCGTTTGCGGTGGGCACCACCGGTTTCCACGGGTTCTTGATCAGGCCGCCGGCGAAGGCCACCAGGGTCGACAGGCCGAACGCGCCGAGGCCCAGCCCCAGCGACGCCCCGATCACCTTGCGGCGGCGGACGGTCGAGCCCTCCAGGGCGTCGGTCAGGTTCGCTACCACCGTCTTGCGGTCGACGTCCCGCGAGGCGCCGTCGTGGCGCTGCTGGATCGAAATCTCTTCCGGGATAAACCGTTTCTGGTAGAGGATGGTGCCGATCGCGATCGACAGGATCGACATCCCGAAGGTCAGCCCGTACAGCGGGGTGGCCAGGTCGTAGAGCAGGCTGCCCGCGGCGCTCTTGGGCTTGTACTCCCACGGCCAGAACAGGAAGACCAGCAGCAGCGCCAGGCCGAAGCCGCCGCCGAGCAGCAGCCACAGGGCGACCCCACGCTCGGCGCGCTTCTCGGCCTTGGTGCCCTCGACGGGCCAGCGGGGTTCCTTGACGATCGTCTCGACGCCGTCGAGCTTGCCGCCCAGCGCCACCAGCTCGTCGCGCGACATGGCCGCCAGCGCGGCGTCGTCGGGTTCCCTCTCGCCGACACCATGGGCGGTTCCGCCGGTGTCGGAGCCGCGAACGTCCTTTTCGCTCATGATGCTCGTGCCCCAATCCACAGTGCCAAACCGATGGCGGCGACCATCCCGATGATCCACGCCGCCATGCCCTCGGGCGCGGGCCCGAAGCCGCCGAGGCCGTAGCCGCCGGGCTGGCGCTCCTCGGTGACCGCCTTGATGTAGCCGATGATGTCCTTCTTGGCTTCGAAGGACAGCTGGCCGTCGGAGAACTTCGGCATGTTCTGCGGGCCGGTCCGCATCGCCGCCAGGATCTGCTGCTCGTTGGCCGGCTCGAGCGGCGGCGCGTACTTGCCCGACGACAGCGCCCCGCCCTTGCCGGTGAAGTTGTGGCAGGAGGAGCAGTTCAGCCGGAACAAGTCACCGCCGCGGCCCAGGTCCTCGCCGCGCAGCGACTTCATGGCCAGGCTGCCGTCGGGGTTGCGCACCGTGGTCGGGCCGCCGCCGTTGGCCTGCACGTAGGCGCCCAGGGCGTCGACCTGCGCCTCGTCGAAGATCGGCTCCTTGCGCGGCGCCTGGGCCTCGCCCGTCATCGCGGGCATCCGGCCGGTGGACACCTGGAAGTAGACGGCCTCCTCGCCGACCCCGATCAGGCTGGGGCCGCGGTCGGGCACGCCCTGCAGGTTGGCGCCGTGGCAAGAGACGCACGACGTCTCGAACAGCTGCTTGCCGGTCCGCAGCAGCGCCGAGGACGACTCGTCGGCGACGGCCACCTGCGGGCGCGGCGTCAGCACGGCCGCCAGCCCGCCGGCGATGGTCAGCGCGATCAGCAGCAGCAGCCCGCCGGACAAGCGGCGGCGCAGCCGCCGCCGGGAGCGATCACTCGCTGCTTTTCGCGGCTTCCGGTTTCGCATGGACCCCAGCTTCTTCAACCGAGCACTCCTGTTCATTCCGTTATTCGGAGCCGTCGGCTCATCGGATGAAATAGATCACGGTGAACAGCGCGATCCACACGATGTCGACGAAATGCCAGTAGTAGGACACGACGATGCTCGCGGTGGCCTGCGCCGGAGTGAACTTGCTCATCGCGGTGCGGGCCAGCAGGAAGATGAACGCGATCAGACCGCCGGTGACGTGCAGCCCGTGGAAACCGGTCGCCAGGTAGAAGACGCTGCCGTAGGCGCTGCCCGGAATCGTCGTGCCGTGGGTGGCCAGGTGGTAGTACTCGTAGCCCTGCCCGCAAACGAAGAACAGGCCCATCAGGAAGGTGATCACGTACCACCGGCGCAGCCCGAAGACGTCGCCGCGTTCGGCCGCGAACACGCCCATCTGGCAGGTGAACGACGACGCGATCAGCACCAGCGTCACCGGTACGGCCTGATAGAGGTTGAGTTCGGTCGGCGGCGGCGGCCACTTTCCGCCCGACTGCGCACGCGCGGTGAAGTACATCGCGAACAGGCCGGCAAAGAACATCAGCTCGCTGGAGAGCCAAACGATGGTGCCGACACTGACCATGTTGGGTCGATTCAACGAATGAACCCGCGACGTGATTGCAGTACCTGAGGTCCCTACAGCGCTGGTCACATCCGCAAGTATGACGCTTTGTAGTTGTTGAACTCCACCCGGGGCGGCATTTGATGTTTTCGCGTCGCGACCACGGCGGGAGCGGGCGGCCGTATGCGACGGTTGGGGGAGGTTCGGTCCTCGTGGGACCATCGGCGCGTGGCTCTGTCATCTGAGGCTTCATCCCTCGGGGGTTCCGCCGCGGGCGCGGCGGGAACGGCGCCGTCGTGGCCGCGGATCCTGGGCCGGTTGACCGACCGCCACGATCTGCCCCGCGGCCAGGCAGCCTGGGCCATGGCCCAGATCATGTCCGGCGACGCGAGCCCGGCCCAGGTCGCCGCCTTCGCGGTGGCGATGAAGATGAAGGTGCCCACCTCGGCCGAGGTCAGCGAGCTGGCCGAGGTCATGCTGAGCCACGCCCGCCCGCTGCCCGCGGGCGTGCGCGACATCGCCTCCGGTGCCGTCGACATCGTCGGAACCGGTGGTGACGGCGCCAACACCTTCAACTTGTCCACCATGGCGGCGATCGTGGTCGCCGCCGCGGGCGTGCCGGTGGTCAAACACGGCAACCGCGCGTCGTCGTCGCTCGCCGGCGGCGCCGACACGCTGGAGGCGCTCGGGGTGCGCATCGAGCTCGAACCCGAGCAGGTCGCGCGGAGCCTCGCGGAGGTGGGCATCGGGTTCTGCTTCGCGCCGCTGTTTCACCCGTCGTACCGGCACGCGTCCGCGGCGCGCCGCGAGATCGGCGTGCCGACGGTGTTCAATCTTCTTGGGCCGCTTACCAATCCGGCCAGGCCGCGGGCGGGCTTGATCGGCTGCGCATTCGCCGACCTGGCCGAGGTGATGGCGGGGGTGTTCGCCGGTCGCCGGTCCAGCGTGCTGGTGGTGCACGGCGACGACGGGCTCGACGAGCTGACCACGACCACCACCAGCACGATTTGGCGCGTGCAGGCCGGCACGGTGGACAGGCTGACCTTCGATCCGGCCGGCTTCGGTTTCGCCCGAGCCGATCTGGGCGATCTGCTGGGCGGCGACGCGCAAGCCAACGCGGCGGAGGTGCGCGCGGTGCTGGCCGGCGGAAAGGGCCCGGTCCGGGACGCCGTCGTGCTCAACGCCGCCGGTGCGATCGTCGCGCACGCCGGGCTATCCAGCCGCGCTGAATGGTTGCCGGCGTGGGAGGACGGGCTGCGGCGCGCCGGCGCGGCGATCGATTCCGGTGCGGCCGAACAGCTGCTGGCGCGATGGGTGCGGTTCGGCCAGCAGGTCTGAATCACGTTGGGCCGCTTGCTCGTACGCCAACCGGGCCGAGCGCGCCGAGGCCGCCCACGCCGCCCACCCGCCGGCGGAGCGCAACGGTGACGCCCACCCCGCCGCGTCGGGGGAGTCGTCGACGCGGACGATGCGCACCCCCGGGCCGGCCAGCCAGCGCGCGATGAGGGCGGACTCCTCCACCAGCGCACCGCCGAGCGGGGCCGGGCTCGGCAGAATCGCTTGTGCCCCAGCCACAATCGCGTCGACCACCGGCATCGGGGGCACCCCGCGCCGGGCGGAGCCCGCCGCCGCGAGCTGGCCGTGCCGGACGACGGCGAGGTGGTAGCCGCCCTGTCCGTCGGGCGCGGCCGCGATCAGCTCGGGCAGCGCGGCCAGGGCGCGCAGCCGCTGGCCGCGCCACAGGGTCTCGACGGCTGTGGCGGTGCGGTCGCGCAGGCGGGCGGCGCTCTCGAAGTGGCGGCGCTCGGCCAGCGCCGCGACCTGGTCCACGGCGGCGGCCAGGGCGGCATTCTTCAGGCCGTCGATCAAGGCGGTGGCGTGCGCGACGGCCGCGGCGTATTGGGTCGCCGTGACGCCGCGCGCCGCGGGGCACGGCGAGACCTCGACCTCGGCGCAGGCCGGGCCGTGCAGGACCGAGCGCCCCAGCCGGGCGGTGCAGGTCCGCAGCCCGGTGAAGCGGGCCAGCAGGGCGGCCGTGTCGGCGGCGTCGGCACGCGAGCGGAACGGGCCGACGGCGCGGTCATGGCGGGGCGCCCGCACCACCGCGAGCCGCGGGAACGCCTCGTCGGTGAGCGCCACCCACCACCATCGGTGCGGGAACCGCGACCGGCGGTTGTAGGGCGGGGCGTGCGCGGCCAGCAGCCGCAGTTCGCGGACGCCGGCCTCCAGGGCGTGGGCGCACTCGACGTGGTCGACCGAGGTGGCCAGGTTGACCATCTCCTTCATCCGGCCGCGCGGGTCCGCGCCGGTGAAGTACTGGCCGACCCGGCGGCGCAGGTCGACGGCGGTGCCGACGTAGAGCACCTCGCCCGACGGCCCGCGGAACAGGTAGACGCCAGGCCGGCGGGGCAGGCCCTCGGCGAGGACCCGCTTGCGCCGCTGGGCCGGCGTCACGTCCGGCAGGTAGGCGCGCAGGTCGGCGTAGGTGTGCACGCCCTGATTGCCCACCCGCTCGATGAGGGCGTGCAGCACGTCGACGGTGGCGCGCGCGTCGTCGAGGGCGCGGTGGGTGGGCTGTGTGGCGACGGCGAACAGCCGCGCCAGGGCGGCCAGCCGCACGCTGGGGGCTTCCTCGCGGCTGAGCACCCGGCGGGCCAGCCGCACCGTGCACAGCACCCGCGGTCGGGGCCAGGCGATGTCGCACCGCGCCGCCGCGGCGCGCAGGAACCCGATGTCGAACCCGGCGTTGTGCGCGACCAGCACCGCGTCCCCGGCGAACTCGAGGAACATCGGCAACACCGCGTCGATCCTCGGAGCGTCGGACACCATCGCGGTGGTGATGCCGGTCAGCTGCACGACCTGCGGCGGGATGCTGCGTTCCGGGTCGACGAGCGTGGCAAACTCGCCGAGCACCACGCCGCCGCGAACCTTGACCGCGCCGATCTCGGTGATGGCGTCGGGGGCGCTTCCGTCCGTGCCCTTGGTGCGGCCGCCGGTGGTTTCCAGGTCCACCACCACGAATGTGGTGTCGCGCAGCGGGGCGTCGGCGGTGGCAAAGGGCGACCCCAAGTCGGCGAAGCTGAGCTGAGTCGCACCACCGGCACCCATGGCCGCGAGGTTAAGCGCGACCACCGACACCCGCGCGGCTCCCACGCCGGGGCGAGTCGAGCCTGTTGCCAGCCGAAACGCGGTGCCGGCTGGTTGTCGGTGGCTGCGGTTACCGTTCGGACAGTCCGACCTGACGTTCACCCAGCCCGACCGAGAGGACCGATCCCGATGGCACGAAGCAGCAGACCCGACGGCTACGGCGCGAAGGCGCCGGATGCGGGCGCCCCGGTGGTGATCGACTGCGACGACTGCGCGGTGCGCGGGCCCGGGTGCCGCGATTGCGTAGTCAGCGTGATACTCGGGGTCCCGGAAACTTTGTTGGAAGACGAATGCGCTGCATTGGCGGTGCTCGCCGATGTCGGCCTGGCGCCGCGATTGCGGCTGGTGCCCATCCGCCGCGAGCACGATTCGGGCGTCGCCTAGGATGCTTTGTGTGCCAAAGGCTTACGAGGGGGTCAGCGTCGTTCACACGATAATGACAGAAATCTATCCAATTTCTTAACCGCTCGCTTTGGACAAACGTCGATATCGTTTCGTAACCTGTTTGAGACCTAAACCAGCTCGACGGCGCGAGGGCGCGTCGGTGGCCGTTTAAGGAAGCAAAATCTTGAGGCTTGACTCTAGATACCCGTTTGCGCGTGTCCTCACACGAACTGCCATCGGGACGCTAGCGGGCTTCACTGTGTTAACGGGTGTCCTTGCTGCGCACGTCTCGGCCGACCCGGCCGACGACGCGCTGGCGAAACTCAACGAGTTGTCCCGCCAGGCCGAGCAGACCACCGAGGCGATGCACAGCGCGCAGCTCGACCTGAACGACAAGTTGGTGGCCGAGCGTGCGGCGGAGAAGAAGCACGACGACGCCCAGGCCGCCGTCGATGCGGCCAGGGCCCGGTTGGCGTCCTACCAGAGCGCCGTCAACAAGCTCGCCGCCGCGACCTACATGGGCGGCCGCGTGGACGGCATGACGGCCATGTTGACCGCCGGGTCGCCGCAGGGGCTGATCGACAAGCTGGCCATGCAGCGCCAGATGGCGACGCAGATGGCCGACCAGATGACGAACTTCCGGGTCGCCGGCGAGCAGGCCGCCAAGGCCGAGCGGGATTCCGCCAAGTCCGCCGCCGACGCCAAGAGCGCGGCCGAGCAGGCCGCCGCAGTGCGCGCGAGCCTGCAGTCCAAGCAAAGTCAGCTGCAGGTGCAGATCGCGGTCGTCAAGTCGCAGTACGTCTCGCTGTCGCCCGAGCAGCGCACGGCGCTCGCCGATCCCGGGCCCATCCCGGCCGGTCTCCCGGCACCCGGCGCGCCCGCGCCGGGGGCCGCGCCCCCGGGCGCGCCGCCGCCCGCGGGGCAGGCACCCGGTGAGGCGCCGCCCCCCGGCGGAATGCCCGGGCCGTTCGGCGGCGGTGACCGCGCGACCGTCGTGCAGGCGGCGCTGACCCAGGTCGGCTCGCCCTATGTGTGGGGCGGTGCCGCGCCCGGCGGGTTCGACTGCTCCGGGCTGGTGATGTGGGCGTTCCAGCAGGCCGGCATTTCGCTGCCCCACTCCAGCCAGGCGCAGGCCACAGGCGGCCAACCGGTGGCGCTGTCGGACCTGCAGCCCGGGGACGTGATCACCTTCTACAACGACGCGTCACACAGCGGCCTCTACGTCGGTGACGGCATGGTGATCCATTCCTCCACCTACGGCCAGCCGGTGCGGGTGGTGCCGATGAATGCCGCAGGCCCGGTCCACGACGCCCGCCGCTACTAGAGGCCCCGCCCGTCGGCTCACGCTGCTGCTGGCCTGGGTATTCCTGGTCGAGCTCATCGTCGCGGCGGCCGTGCCGCTCGAAGCCGGACGCGGTGTCGGGATCCGGCCGGCGCAGCTGGTCACGCCGACGCGCACCCAGGCGAGCGCCACGACGAAGTCGCTGGCCGTCGGTGACCGCACCGTTCGGCTGGCCGGTTTCGGCGGCCCGGCCAGTGATCGTCTGCTGTCACGGCTGGCCTCCGACGCCGGCGCCGCGATCGACGCCGTCGAGGGGTTCTGGGGCGTGCAATGGTCGCGCGACATCTCGCTGGTCGCGGCCCGCACCGACGAGGAGTTTCGCGCCGACGCCGGCGGGGGACCGGCGGCGCAGTGGGTGGACATCGCGGCGATAACGGTTGCCGACCGCCTCGATCCGGCGCACCGGGCGGCGGTGGGTGAGCGGATCGTCTTTGCGCCAGGCGCGGCCACCATGACCGAGGGGGCGCTCCGAATCGTGTTGGCGCACGAGCTTTTTCACTACGCCGCTCGGGCGGAGACCGCCGCGGACGCGCCCCGATGGCTGGCCGAGGGCGTGGCCGACTTCGTCGCCCGGCCCCGCACGCCGGTGTCCGCCGACGCGTTGCCGGTGCCGCTGACGTTGCCCTCGGACGCCGACCTGGACGCGCCCGGGTCGCAGCGCTCGCTCGCCTACGACCGGGCCTGGTGGTTCGCGCGTTTCGTCGCCGACACCTACGGCGCGGCCAAGCTGCGCGACCTGTATCTGGCCGTCTGCGGTGTCCGCCGCACCGACGTGCCCGCCGCCGTCCACGACGTCCTGGCGACCGACTCGGCCGGCCTGCTCGCGCGCTGGCACGACTGGCTGACCCACCCGGGCTGAGGAGATGCCCCGCACGGCCCGGGTGCGCGCGCAGGCTAGCCTGACGCGGTGAGTCGGGTCCTGCTGGTTACCAACGACTTTCCGCCCCGGCCGGGCGGGATCCAGTCCTACCTGAACGACTTCGTCGGACGGCTGGTCGATGCCCGGCTGCATTCGGTGACGGTGTACGCGCCGCAGTGGAAGGGCGCCGACGCCTTCGACGAGTCGGCCGGGGCGGCCGGTTACCGGGTGTTCCGTCACCCGGGCACGCTGATGCTGCCGGGACCGGCGGTGGACGCTCGGATGCGCCGGCTGATCGCCGAGAACGACATCGACACCGTCTGGTTCGGGGCGGCGGCGCCGCTGGCGTTGCTGGCGTCGCGCGCGCGCCAGGCCGGCGCGACCCGGGTGGTGGCCAGCACGCACGGCCACGAGGTCGGCTGGTCGATGCTCCCGGTCGCCCGGTCGGTGCTTCGCCGCATCGGCGACACCACCGACGTCGTCACGTTCGTCAGCCGCTACACCCGCGCCCGGTTCGCGCCGGCGTTCGGACCCAAAGCCTCGCTGGAATACCTGCCGCCCGGGGTCAACACCGACCGGTTCCGGCCCGACCCGGCGGCCGGCGCCGAGCTGCGCGACCGGTATCGGCTGGGCCAGCGGCCGACGGTCGTGTGCGTGTCCCGGCTGGTGCCGCGCAAGGGCCAGGACACCCTGATCAAGGCGCTGCCGTCGATCGGGCAACGCGTAGACGGCGCGGCCCTGGTGATCGTCGGCGGCGGTCCCTACCTGGACTCGCTGCGAAAGCTGGCCCGCGACTGCGGGGTCGCCGAGCACGTGACGTTCACCGGGGGTGTGCCGGCCGCCGAACTGCCCGCCCACCATGCGCTGGCCGACGTCTTCGCGATGCCGTGCCGCACCCGCGGCGCCGGCATGGACGTCGAGGGCCTGGGCATCGTGTTCCTCGAGGCGTCCGCGACCGGCAAGCCGGTGATCGCCGGCGACTCCGGCGGGGCACCGGAAGCCGTGCAGCACAACAAGACTGGCTTGGTGGTCGATGGACGGTCGCCGGACGCCGTCGCCGACGCCGTCACCGAGGTACTCGGCGATCCGGACCGGGCCGCGGCAATGGGGGCGGCCGGACGCGAGTGGGTGCAGGCCCACTGGCGGTGGGACACGCTCGCCGCCCGGCTGGCCGAGCTTTTGCGCGCCTAGCCGCTCGAGCGTCACGCTGGCGTGACGCTCGACGCCCCCCGTCATGCTGGCGTGACGCTCGCAAGCGGTGGCGGTCCGCAGTGCGCCACCTCGAACCGGAGAGAACGGGATGGTCGCCCACCGCTGCCGGGCGCGGCTAGCTATTCCTTTTCGTAGATCCAGTCGATGTCGGAGGCGAACTTCTCGGCCACCACGTTGCGCTTGACCTTCATCGTCGGCGTCAGCTCACCGGTGTCCTCGGTGAAATCGACCGGCAGGATGCGGAATTTGCGGATGGACTCGGCGTGCGACACGGACTGATTGGCGTGCTTGACGGCGGCGTCCACCTCGGCGACCAGGTCGGGGTCGTTGACCAGGTCGGCCACCGACGCGCCGGCCGCCTTGTGGTTGCGCTCCTTCCACGCGCCGAACGCCTCGGGGTCGATGGTGATCAGCGCGCCGATGAACGGCTTGGCGTCGCCCACCACCATGGCCTGGCTGATCAGCGCGTGCGCCCGCAGCTGGTCCTCGAGCACCGCCGGGGCGACGTTCTTGCCGCCGGCGGTCACGATGATCTCCTTCTTGCGGCCGGTGATCTTCAGGAAGCCGTCCTCGTCGAGCGCGCCGAGGTCACCCGTCCTGAACCAGCCGTCGGTGAACGCGTCGTTGGTGGCCTGCTCGTTGCGCCAGTAGCCGCTGAACACCACGCCGCCGCGGACCAGCAGTTCGCCGTCCTCGGCGATGCGTATGCTGTTGCCCGGCAACAACGTTCCGACCGTCCCGATCCGCACGTTGCCGACCTGGTTGACCGTGATGGCCGAGCTGGTCTCCGTCAGGCCGTAGCCCTCGTGGATGGTCAGCCCGACGCCACGGTAGAAGTGGCCCAGCCGCGCGCCCAGCGGGGCGCCGCCCGAGACCGACGCGTGGCATTCCCCGCCCAGCGCGGCGCGCAGCTTGTGATAGACCAGCCGGTCGAACAGCGCGTGCTTGGCGCGTAGCACCAGCCCGGTGCGCCCGCGGTCCTGCGCCTGGCTCCAGTCGACCGCGGTCTGGACGGCGGCGGCGAAGATGCGTCCCTTGCCGTCGTTGACCGCGCTCTGCTCGGCGGTGTTGTAGACCTTCTCGAACACCCGCGGTACCGACACCACGACCGTCGGCTTGAACACGGCGAACATCGGCAGCAGGTTCTTGATGTCGCTGGTGAACCCGACGGTCACCTTGTTGGCGAACGCCGAAAGTGTCAGCGAGCGCGCCAGCACGTGGGCCAGCGGCAGGAAGATCAGCAGCCGCTGACCCTCGTCCAGCAGCGTCGGCAGGCACTCCTTGGCGCCCCGCGTCTCGTACAGCAGGTTGGAGTGGGTGAGCTGGCAGCCCTTGGGCCGTCCGGTGGTGCCGGAGGTGTAGATCAGCGTCGCCGGGTCGTCGGCGCGCAGCGCCTCCTGGCGGGCGGTGAGCTCGGCGGGCTCCACCGACGCGCCGGCCTCCGCGAGCTGGTCGAGTGCCTTGGGGCCCGACCCGTCGATGTGCAGCACGCGGCGCAGCGCGGGCAGCTCGGCGGTGAGTTCGGTGACCATCGCGGCGTGCGCGTCGGTTTCGGCGAAGGCCAGCACCGCCTCGGAGTCCTGCAGCACCCAGCGCACCTGTTCGGCCGACGACGTCTCGTAGATCGGCACCGTGACGGCGCCCACGGACAGGATCGCGAGGTCGATGATCGCCCACTCGTAGCGGGTGGCCGAGAAGATGGAGACCCGGTCGCCGGCCTGCACGCCGAGGCCGATCAGGCCCAGCGCCGCGGAGCGAACCTGTGTGGCCACCTCGGCGCAGGTGACGTCGGTCCAGACGCCGTCGACCTGACGGCGGAAGATGACGAAGCCGGGATCTGATCGCTCGTGCTCGAAGACCATGGCCGCGATGTTGTCGTGCTCGCCGACGGTGAAACGGGCGGGGACACTGTACTCACGCACTCTTACTGACCTCGTTTTTTGGCTTGGCTGACGGTCCGGGGGGACGGCTGGTTGTGGTCCAGCCTAATCCGCGCGTTCATGCAGGAATGGTGGCAGTCTGCGGGGCCTCGGGAGAGCTGTGTGAAGCTGGGGTGGTGAACAGCATCCAGATCGCGGACGAGACGTTCATCGCCGCCGACGGTGCGCGGGTCGGGGCCGCGGTCGCCGACCGGTCGTGCTGGCGTCGCTGGTGGCCGGACCTGCGGCTGCAGGTCGTCGAGGACCGGGCCGACAAAGGCATCCGGTGGGCGATCACCGGCGCGCTGACCGGCACCATGGAGATCTGGCTGGAGCCGTCACTGGACGGGGTTGTGCTGCACTACTTCCTGCATGCCGAGCCGACCGGCGTGGCGGCCTGGCAGCTGGCCAAGCTCAATCTGGCGAAAATGACACACCGCCGTCGGGTGGCGGGCAAGAAAATGGCCTTCGAGGTCAAGACGACACTGGAACGGTCACGTCCGGTCGGAGTTTCTCCGGTAGTTTAGCCGGGTCAGGCTTGCAGGGAGAGTACCGTTTCGGGCCGTAGGCCCGGGGGGTCAGACCCGCACGGTAGTTCCCCGCCGGCGGCGTCGACCGCTTGCGGGAGAGAGGGCAGCACCAGGTGGCGGAAAAAACGTCGCAGACCATCTACATCGAGGCCGACCCGGGCACCGTGATGGACGTCATCGCGGACATCGATTCCTACCCGCAATGGATCTCGGAGTACCGCGAGGCCGAGGTCCAGGAGACGGACGCCGACGGCAACCCGAAAGTCGCGCGGGTGGTGCTGGACGCCGCCGTGCTCAAGGACACCTTGGTCATGGCCTACCAGTGGCCCAAGGACCGGCAATCGGTCAGTTGGACACTGGTCTCCAGCTCGCTGTTGCGCTCGCTGGAAGGCACATATCGGTTGGCGCCCAAGGGATCTGGCACCGAGGTGACCTATGAGCTCTCGGTCGACCTCGCCGTCCCGATGATCGGCCTGCTCAAGCGCAAGGCCGAACGCCGGCTGACCGACACCGCGTTGAAGGATCTGAAGAAACGAGTCGAGGGCTGAGTGAGTCCAGCCAATCGCCGGCGCCCACCCCGGCCCGGATCAGCCTCTTCGTTGGTAAGGGCGGGGTAGGAAAATCCACGCTGGCCTGCGCCACGGCCGTCAGCGCCGCGAGCGCGGGCCAGCGCGTGCTGGTGGTCTCCACCGATCAGGCGCACTCGCTGGGCGACGTGCTCGGTGTTCCCGTCCCGCCCAGCCAGGACGAACTGGTTCGGGTCCTCGCCGATGACGCCCAGGCCGGCGGTGGTTTTCTGGACGCGCTGGCGTTGGACACGTTGGTCCTGCTCGAGGTGCGGTGGCGCGACGTGGTCGACACGCTGGATCGGCGATTTCCCGACTCGGAGCTGAGTACCATTGCCCCAGAAGAGCTTTCGGCGCTGCCCGGGGTCCAGGAGGTGCTCGGCCTGCACGCCGTCGGTGAGCTGGCCTGCTCCGGCGCCTGGGACCGCATCGTCGTCGACTGCGCCTCGACCGCCGACGCGCTGCGGATGTTGACCTTGCCCGCCACCTTCGGGCTGTACGTCGAGCGGGCGTGGCCGCGCCATCGCCGGCTCTCCGTCGGCGCCGACGACGCGCGGTCCGCGGCGGCGGTGGAACTGCTGGAGCGCATCAGCGCAAGCGTCGAGGGGCTCGGTGCCCTTTTGACCGACGGCGAATTAGTCAGCGCGCATTTGGTGTTGACGCCCGAGCGGGTGGTTGCGGCCGAGGCGGCAAGGACGCTCGGGTCGCTGGCCCTGATGGGGGTGCGCGTCGAGGAACTCATCGTCAACCAGGTCCTGGCCGAGGACGAGTCCTACGAATACCGCAACCTGCCGGAGCACCCCGCGTTTTACTGGTACGCCGAACGCATTTCCGAACAACGTGGTGTTCTCGACGAGCTCGACGCCACCATCGGTGAGGTGGCCCTGGTCATGACTCCGCATCTGTCCGGCGAGCCGATCGGCCCCAAGGCGCTGGGCGCTTTGCTCGACAACGCCCGCCGCCGTGGCGGAACGCCCCCGCCGGGACCGCTGCGTCCGACGGTGGACCTGGAATCCGGCACGGGACTTGGTTCGATCTACCGGATGCGGCTAGCGTTGCCGCAACTCGATCCGTCGGGGCTGACGTTGGGGCGCGTCGATGACGACCTGATCATCAGCGCGGGCGGGTTGCGGCGCAGGGTTCGCCTGGCATCCGTGCTGCGACGGTGCACGGTGCTGGACGCCCACCTGCGCGGTAGCGAGCTGACAGTCCGATTTCGACCAGACCCGGAGGTGTGGCCTAAGTGAGTGGGGGTCATTCCGAAATCGGTCCGGAGCTGCGCAGGCTCGCCCAGGCGATCCTGGACGGTATCGATCCGGCGATGCGGACGGCGGCCGCGCTGACGGCGGGCCGGGGAGTCGGGACCGGCAAGTGTCAGCAGGTGTGGTGCCCGGTCTGCGCGCTGGCCGCGCTGGCGACCGGTGATCAGCACCCGCTGATCACCGTCATCGCCGACCACAGCATCGCCCTGCTCGAGGTCGTGCGCGCCATGCTCGACGACATCAACGGCGCGGCCAAACCGCCGCCCGACGGGCCGACCGACGACGGTGGCGCCGGGCCGGCGAGTCCCGAGGCCACGACCAGGACCCGGTATCAGCCCATCCCCGTCACCGTCGAGGAGTGACCCGGCCGCGCCGGAGGTGGTCCGCCGCCCACGCGATGGGTACAGTTGGCGCAGAACACCGGCGGGCGGGCGAGAGGGAGGGCCATGTGGTACTGGCTATTCAAGTACATACTCCTCGGCCCGTTGCTGGCCCTGCTCGGTAGGCCGAAAGTTGAAGGCCTGGAACATATTCCGAGTTCCGGCCCGGCGATCCTGGCCAGTAATCACCTAGCGGTGATGGACAGTTTCTACCTGCCGTTGGTGGTGCGCCGCCGGATCACCTTCCTGGCGAAAGCCGAATACTTCACCGGAACCGGCTTGAAGGGCTGGTTCCAGCGCTGGTTTTTCACCGCGGTGGGCCAGGTGCCGATCGACCGGACCGACGCCGACAGCGCGCAGGCCGCGCTGAACACCGCCGAGCGGCTGCTGTCGGCGGGCAAGTTGTTGGGCATGTACCCCGAGGGCACCCGTTCGCCGGACGGCCGGCTGTACAAGGGCAAGACCGGTCTGGCGCGGCTGGCGCTGCACACCGGGGTGCCGGTGATCCCGGTGGCGATGATCGGCACCAACGTCGTGAACCCGCCCGGCTCGAACATGCTGCGCTTCGGGCGGGTCACCGTCCGCTTCGGCAAGCCGATGGACTTCTCCCGTTTCGAAGGGCTGGCCGGCAACCGCTTCATCGAGCGCGCCGTCATCGACGAGGTGATCTACGAGCTGATGGGGCTTTCCGGCCAGGAGTACGTCGACATCTACGCCGCCAGCGTCAAGGAAAACCGCAACGGGGCGTCCGGTCAGGGATCGACCGGCGAGGCCGCGCGGATTCCCGAAACCGCCGTCGGCTGAACCGTCGCGATCAGCCGACCGCTGTCACCGGCGTCAATCGCTGCGGGGCGGAATCCCGCGCGGGCGTGCGCGCGGTGACCGTCAGCCCGGCCGCGACGAGGACCGCCAGCGCCCACCAGACGTAGGACATCCCCGCGAGCTGCCGCCACCAGACGGCCGCCGCCTCGTGATGCTTGGGTAGCAGGTCGATCGTCGACCAACGCATCAGCGCCACCCCCGCCGCGCCGACCACGCCCAGCGCCACGTTGCGGCGCCGCCAGGCCAGCACGGCCAGCACCACGACCGTCGGCAGCCCCCACACCCAGTGGTGTGACCAGGAGACCGGCGAGACCACCAACCCGAACAGCGCGACGCACACGACCGCCAGCACGGGCTCGTCGGCCCGCAGCACCCTGCGCATCGCCCACACCGTCAGCGCCAGGACCAGCAGCGAGGCGGCCACCCAGAGCAGGAAGCGCTGCTGCTCGCCCAGCCCGATGCGGGCCAGCGCCCCGGCGATGTTCTGATCGGTGTTCAACGCGGCCTCGCCGATCCGGTCGGTGTGGGCCAGCGTGTGCGTCCAGTACTCCCACGAATCGCTCCACGCCAGAACGAAACCGAGCGCCGTCGCCCCCACGAAGGACATCAGCGCGGTCACCGCGGCGCGGTTGTCCCGGCGCAGCAGGAAGTACAGCAGGAACACGGCCGGCGTGAGTTTGAGCGCGATGCCCAGGCCCAGCAACAGGCCGCGCGGCCACGGTGTGCGGCGCGGCACGCAGTCGGCGATCACCAGGGTCATCAGCACGACGTTGATCTGGCCGAAGGCGAAGTTCGACGTGACCGGTTCCAGCCACATCGTCGCCGCCGCGGTGATGACGACCGCGAGCCACCAGCGGCGCAGCCACGCCGGGCCGGGCAGCGCCGTCGACGCGGCCCAGACGTCGAGGCGGGTCAGCACGATCAGCGTCGACACGACCAGCAACACCAGCGTCAGCGCCGTGATCGCGACGCTGGCGGCCGGCATGTGCAGCCAGGCGAACGGGCAGAACACGATCGCGGCGAGCGGGGGATAGGTGAACGGCAGGTTGAGCCCGATCGGTGTGTGGAACAACACATCGCCGTGGTACAGCGAATGCCCCTGCATCCAGGCCTGCGCGCCCATCTGATACACGTCGATGTCGATGCGGTAGGGCGTGTGTCCGAACAGCTGCCAGGCCACATAGCCCAGCCCCGCCGCCGCCAGCAGCCAGAGCCCGCACCACAACAGGACGCGCCCGGGGTGGCTGCCCGCGCCGGGCGTCCGCGATCTACTCATGTCGCACAACAGCGTAATGGGTGCCTGGGCGTGCGAGGTGGCCCAGCGCGGCTCCCGCGGGGCGGACGCCCACAGGCGTACGTTTCAAGAGTGCTCCACTGGTTCGTTCTGCGGGTGACGCACTGGTTCGCGAACGACATCCTCGGCGGCGGCCGGTTGCCCCTGCTGTGCTGCCTGGTGGCGTTCATCCTGACCTTCTTCGTCACGCGGACGTTCGTGCGGCTCATCCGGCACCGCGCCGACGCGGGCCGGCCGGCCCGATGGTGGCACCCGCGCAACGTCCATGTCGGCGGCATCCACATCCACCACGTGACGTTCGGCGTGGTGTTGGTGTTGCTGTCCGGGCTGACGTTGGTCACCCTGTCCATCGACGGTCACGAGCCCGAATTCACCCTGTCCGCAATATTTTTCGGGATAGGCGCGGCCCTGGTGCTCGACGAGTACGCGCTGATCCTGCACCTGTCGGACGTCTACTGGTCGGAGGACGGTCGGACGTCGGTGGACGCCGTCTTCGCCGCGGTCGGGGTGGCCGGCCTGTTGATCATGGGGCTGCACCCGCTGATGTTCTTCCTGCCGATCTGGGAGGGCACCGATTCGTGGCCGCTGCGTGCCGCGGTGGCCGGCGGCCTGGTGTTGACGCTGCCGCTGGCCGTGGTGGTGGTGCTCAAGGGCAAGGTGTGGACCGGGCTGCTCGGCATGTTCATCGTCGTCCTGCTGGTGATCGGCGCGATCCGGTTGTCGCGCCCGCACGCGCCCTGGGCCCGCTGGCGATACACCGCACAGCCGGAGAAGATGCGCCGCGCGCTGCAGCGGGAACGGACGCTGCGTCGCCCCGTGGTGCGGGCCAAGCTGTACCTGCAGTGCGCGATCGCCGGCACCCCCGGGATGCCCGACGAGCGGGTCGTCGACGCCCAGCTGGACCACGAGGTGCACCCCGCGCCGCCGCCGACCGGGCCCATCCTGATCAGCAGATAGGCTACTCATAGGCTTTCAAGGTGCGGTACTTCTACGACACCGAGTTCATCGAGGACGGCCGCACCATCGAGTTGATCTCGATCGGGGTGGTGGCCGAGGACGGGCGCGAGTATTACGCCGTGTCCACGGAATTCGATCCCGAGCGCGCCGGTGGCTGGGTGCGCGCCAACGTGCTGCCCAAGCTGCCGTCCCCGGCGTCGAAGCTGTGGCGCTCACGCAGGCAGATCCGCGCGGACCTCGAGGACTTCTTAGGCGTCGACGGGGCCGACCCGATCGAGCTGTGGGCGTGGATCGGCGCCTACGACCACGTCGCCCTGTGCCAGCTGTGGGGCACGATGCCCGAGTTGCCGCGCGCGCTGCCCCGCTTCACCCGGGACCTGCGGCAATTGTGGGAGGACCGGGGGTGCCCGCCGATGCCGCCGCGGTCGCGCGACGCCCACGACGCGCTAGTCGACGCCCGCGACCAGCTGCGGCGATACCGGCTCATCACCGCGGCGGACGCGGACGGTCCTGGCGGCGACGCGACCGGGGAGCCGGCCTGAGCCCGTCCGAACGGCGTTCGCCCTGATCAGTCACCCTCGCCGCCCGGTTACCATGGACCGATGAACTGGACCGTCGACATCCCGATCGACCAGCTACCGGCGCTGCCGCCGCTGCCGCACGACCTGCGGGCCCGGCTGGACGCCGCACTGGCCAAGCCGGCCGCCCAGCAACCCAGTTGGCCGGCCGACCAGGCGACGGCGATGCGGACCGTCCTCGAGAGCGTGCCGCCGGTGACGGTGCCCTCGGAGATCCTCCGGCTGCAGGAGCAGCTGGCCCAGGTCGCCAGGGGCGAGGCGTTCCTGCTGCAGGGCGGCGACTGTGCGGAGACCTTCACCGACAACACCGAGCCCCACATCCGGGGCAACATCCGCGCGTTGCTGCAGATGGCCGTGGTGCTGACGTACGGCGCGAGCATGCCGGTGGTCAAGGTGGCCCGCATCGCCGGCCAGTACGCCAAGCCGCGGTCGGCGGACATCGACGCCCTGGGGTTGCGGTCCTACCGCGGCGACATGATCAACGGCTTCGCCCCGGATGCGGCCGCCCGCGAGCACGACCCGTCGCGGCTGGTGCGCGCCTACGCCAACGCCAGCGCGGCGATGAACCTGGTGCGGGCGCTGACGTCCTCGGGGCTGGCGTCGCTGCACCTGGTGCACGACTGGAACCGCGAGTTCGTCCGGACGTCGCCGGCGGGCGCCCGGTACGAGGCGCTGGCCAACGAGATCGACCGCGGCCTGAAGTTCATGAGCGCCTGCGGGGTGGCCGACCGTAACCTGCAGACCGCCGAAATCTACGCCAGCCATGAGGCTTTGGTGCTCGACTACGAGCGGGCCATGCTGCGGCTGTCGGAGAGCGAGGACGGCGAACCGCAGCTGTTCGACCTGTCGGCGCACACCGTCTGGATCGGCGAGCGCACGCGCCAGCTCGACGGCGCGCACATCGCGTTCGCGGAAGTGATCGCCAACCCGATCGGCGTGAAGATCGGCCCGACGATGACCCCGGAGCTGGCCGTCGAATACGTGGAACGGCTTGACCCGAACAACAAGCCGGGCCGGTTGACGTTGGTGAGCCGGATGGGCAACAACAAGGTGCGCGACCTGCTGCCCCCGATCGTCGAGAAGGTTCAGGCCACCGGCCATCAGGTGATCTGGCAGTGCGACCCCATGCACGGCAACACCCACGAGTCGTCCAACGGCTACAAGACGCGGCACTTCGACCGCGTCGTCGACGAGGTGCAGGGCTTCTTCGAGGTGCACCGCGCGCTGGGCACTCACCCCGGTGGCATCCACGTCGAGATCACCGGCGAGGACGTCACGGAATGCCTCGGTGGGGCGCAAGACATTTCGGACCTGGATCTGGCGGGGCGGTACGAGACGGCCTGCGACCCGCGGCTCAACACCCAGCAGTCGCTGGAGCTGGCGTTCCTGGTCGCCGAGATGTTGCGCGACTAGAACAGCCCGTTCAGGTTGCTCCCGATCGTCCACGCCGCGGTGGCGACCATCCCGGTGAGCGCCAGCACCAGGGCCACCCAGATCAGCACCAAGCGCCGCCCGCGCTGGCGGGCGTAGGCGAACTCGCCGATCGGAATGCCCGCGAATTCGCCTGTGACAGGCTGGTATTCGTAGGCTTCCTCGGGCTCGTCGTCCGACACTGGTGCGCGCTGCGGCTCGGACCAGTCCTCGGGGCCGCGGGTCAACTGGCGGGTGGGGTGGCGGACCGGAGCCGCCGCCGGCGGTGGCGCGGCAACCGGGCGTTGGCTCATGCGGCTGTGGTGCAGCGCCGCCGACCGGTGCTGCGCGGAGTTGCGCGGCGCGGGGACGGAGAAGTCCGGCAGCGCAAGCTCTTCGGCGATCGCCTCGAGGGCGGCGCCCATCTCGATCGCGTCGGCGTAGCGGTTGGCCGGGTCGCGCGCCGTCGCGCGCAGGACGAACTCGTCGAACTGCGGGGGCACGCCGTCGATCGCCGCGCTGGGCGGCGGCACATCGGTGTCCAGCCGTTGGTAGGCGATCGACAGCGGCGAGTCGCCGGTGAACGGGGTGCGCCCGGTGAGCAGCTCGTAGGTGAGGATCCCGGCGGCGTACACGTCGCTGCGCGGGCTGGCGTCGCCGTCGCGCACCTGCTCGGGCGACAGGTACGCCGCGGTTCCCAAAATGACGCTCGTGGAAGTGATTCCGGCGGCCGCGACGGCGCGGACCAAGCCGAAGTCCGCGATCTTGACCTCACCCTGGTCGGAGATCAGCACGTTCTCGGGCTTGACGTCGCGGTGGACCAGCCCGGACCGGTGCGCCGCGGCGAGCCCGCTCAGCACCGGGCGCAACACCGCGGCCACGGCGTACGGCGGCATCGGACCGCGCTCGGCCAGCAGCTCGCGCAGCGTGCCACCCTCGATCAGCTCCATCACCAAGAACGGGTGCCGGGAGTCCAGGCCCTGGTCGTAGACCGCGACGAGGCCGGGATCCTTCAGCCGAGCGACCGAGCGGGCTTCGCGCTGGAAGCGGGTCAGGAACTGGTCGTCGCCCGCGTAGCGCGAATCCATCACCTTCACCGCCACCGGGCGGTCGAGCCGGGTGTCGAGGCCGCGGTACACCGTCGACGTGCCTCCGCTGGCGATCTTGGACTGCACCAGGTAGCGGCCGTCCAGCAACGCGTTGTCCAGCGGGTCTGCGGCGCCGGCGTCGGCCGGGCGACGGTGCGGGCCGGGACGGCCGGACGACCCGGGCGATTCAGCTTCGGCCACGGGGCCATCGTAGGTGCGGCGGTGTGATTGGACGCCGGAACTTGGGTTCAATCCGCGTGGCAAGGCCTACACTTGCGCCGTGAGCAGTGTTCCTGCCGGCGACGATGTTCTGGACCCCGACGAGCCCACCTACGACCTGCCGCGGGTCGCCGAATTGCTCCGGATCTCGGTCAGCAAGGTGCAGCAGCAGCTTCGGGAAGGCCACCTGGTCGCGGTGAAGCGGGACGGCGGCGTGGTGGTGCCGCAGGTGTTCTTCACCAAGTCCGGTGAGGTGGTCAAGAGCCTGCCGGGGCTGCTGACGATCCTGCACGACGGCGGCTACCACGACACCGAGATCGTGCGGTGGTTGTTCACCCCCGACCCGTCGCTGACGATCACCCGCGACGGCAGCCGGGATGCCGTCAGCAATGCCCGCCCCGTCGACGCCCTGCACGCGCACCAGGCGCGCGAGGTCGTGCGGCGGGCGCAGGCCATGGCCTACTGAGCGGGCCTACTGAGCCGGCCTATTGAGCCGGCACTACGCCTTTTCCAGCGCGTCGTCCGCCGCGCCCGCCCGCCGGTCCGGCGCGCGGTCCAGGCTGTACCAGGCGATCAGTGCGCAGACGGTGGCCAGCGAGAAATGCAGCCACGAGTACATCCCGTGCGAGCCATCGGGTTTGAAGATCACCATCACCCACGTCGACAGCCCGGCGATGACCGCGATCGCCCGTCGCGATTGCGCCAGCGGGGCGACCACCGCCAATGGCCAGGAGTAGTACCACGGCAGGGCCGCGGGCACGAACAGCACCACGACGAGCATCGAGACCGCTATGCCGGTCAGCGCGGCGCGGTCGTCGCGCCGGAAGCGCCACCACAGCAACGGCAGCGACACCGCGATGACCGCGATTCCGACGAGGCGGGTGATGCGCAGCATCGGGTAGAAGTGCACCACGAAGAACCCGTTGAACACGGCGTGGATGATGTTGGCGGCGGCGGTCGGCACCGTGAGCCAGTTGATGATCTTCACCGAACCGGCCAGCGCGGTCAGCCACCCCAGGCCCACCCCGGCCACGGCCGACAGGATGCCGAACACGACGCCGAAGATCAACAGCGACATCGCCGTGGCCGCCGCGAACGCCGTGGCCGGCCGGTATCCGCGGCGGTCGCGCAGGTGGCGGGTCCAGACCCATACCATGAACGGCAGCGCGATTCCGGCGGTGGCCTTGACCGCGATGGCCACCGTGATCAGCGTCGTGCCCAGCACGTGCCGCCCGGCGAAACTCAGCGCGATGCCGGCGGCCATCAAGCCCACCATCAGCATCTCGTTGTGCACCCCGCCCATCAGATGGATGAGCACCAGCGGGTTGAGGACGCAGATCCACAGCGCCGTCGATCCGTCGGTGCCCAGGTGCCGGGCCAGCCGCGGGGTGGCCCAGATCAGCAGCGCCAGCCCCGGCAGCATGCACAGCCGCAGCAGCGCCGTTCCGGCCACCACGTTGTTGCCGACGGCCATGGTGACCAGCTTCGCCACCAGGATGAATGCCGGGCCGTAGGGGGCGGTGGTGATCGTCCAGATGGGACTTACGTTGTCCAGCAAGCTGTTCGGGTTGGCGACCGGCCCCACCGCGTAGGGGTCGAGGCCGTCGCGCAGCAGCGCGCCCTGCGCCAGGTACGAATAGGTGTCCCGGCTGAAGACGGGCACCGAGAGCAGCAACGGCACCAGCCAGAAGCCGGTGGTGGCCTTCATCATGAACTCGGTCACCTCGCCGGCCAGCACGCGCCGGCCCAGGCGCAGCCAGGCGATCAGCATCAGGCCCACGCCCGCCCACAACACCACGGACGACAACACCAGCCCGTGGCCAAAACGCAGCCAGGACATGTGGATCGACTCCAGCAGCGGGTCGTGTTGGCGGGTGCTGCCCGCGCCGAGGCCGCCAACCAGGATCAGCACCGAACCGAGCATGCCCAGCTTCGCCGGTCCGGACTCCGCCGCGCCGGCGAACGCGCGCAGCTGTGAAAACCACCCGGCGCCAGCCGGTTTCGCTTCCGGCGAGTCGGACGGTGGGGTGTGCGTCGGCGTCGTCATCGGCTCAGGCGGACCGGTCGGTGGCCATTCTGGCCAGCTCGGAGAGCCCCGCTTTGGCCGCCGCGTTGATCGGCGCGGCCGCGAGCGCCGCCAGGGCCCGCTGGGTCAGCTCGGCGATGCGGCCCTCCGCCGCGGCCAGGGCGCCCACCGACTCGATTACCCCGCGCAACCGGTCCACCTCGGCATCGGTCAACTGCGCCCCGATCGAGTCGCGTAACAACTTGGCCGCCAACGGATCCGACCCGTCGGCCAGCTCCAGCGCCTCGGCCAGCAGCACGGTGCGCTTGCCCGAGCGCAGGTCGTCACCCGACGGCTTGCCGGTCACCGCCGGGTCACCGAACACACCCAGCACGTCGTCACGGAGCTGGAAGGCCACGCCGATGTCCGTCCCGAACCGGCCGAAGACGTCCTGCACGTCGGGCCGGTCGGCGGCGGCGGCCGCCCCGAGCTGCAGCGGTCGCGACACCGTGTAACAGGCGGTCTTATAGGTGTCGACGTTCATCGCCGAGGCGATCGACTCGGCGGCGCTGGCTTCGGCGACGATGTCCAGGAATTGACCGCCCAGTACCTCGGTGCGGATTTCGGCCCACACGCGCTGTACCCGCCGCACGGCGTCGGGCGGCAGTTCCGCGTGGAACACGATGTCGTCGGCCCACGACAGCGCGAGGTCGCCGAGCAGGATCGCGGCCGACATGCCGAACTGCTCCGGCGAACCCCGCCAGCGCCTGCCGCGGTGCAGGTCGGCGAACTGGACATGGGCGGTCGGGCGGCCGCGGCGGGTGGAGGAGTCGTCGATGACGTCGTCGTGCACCAGCGCGCAGGCGTGCAGCAGCTCCAGCGCGGAAAACAGCAGCAGCACTTCGGAATCGGGTTCCCCGCTGGCCACGGCGCGCCAGCCCCAGTAGGCGAAGGCGGGTCGCAGCCGTTTGCCGCCGTTGAGCACGAAGCTCTCCAGGGCGGCGACCAGCACCTCGTAGTCGCTACCGATGTAGGCGGTGTCCGCGCGCCGGTCGTGCAGATACCGCCGGAGCCGATCGGTGATCGCGCCGGTCAACTCGACGGTTGCCGCTGCTGCTGGGGCTTTCGAGCTCAGCGCCGCGCCCCCTTCTGCTCGACGTGCTTGGTGTGGCAGGCCCGACCAGTGTATTCGGCGCGGCACCGGGGACCTTTGCAACCTGGCGTGGCGCTGATCGCTTCGACCGCCGCACTGTTCCCCCGCAAGCGGGCGGCACCCCCACGCCTATGCTGGCGGGGTGTCGGAGCCGCCCGCTGTGCGGCCGGGAGACGCCCCAAGCATCGTCGGATGGAGAGAAGCCGCGTGACACTCAACACCATTGCGCTCGAGCTGGTGCCGCCGAACGCCGACGAAGGCCGCGAGCGGGCGCTCGAGGACGCGCGAAAGGTGGTGCAGTACTCGGCGGAAACCGGTCTGGCAGGCCGGCTGCGGCACGTGATGATCCCCGGCATCATCGCTGAGGACGACGACCGTCCCATCGTGATGAAGCCCAAACTCGACGTGCTGGACTTCTGGTCCATGGTCAAGCCCGAGCTGCCGGGATTCCATGGCCTGTGCACCCAGGTCACCGCCTTCTCCGACGAGCCGACCTTGCGGCGGCGGCTGACCGATCTGCGCGCGGCCGGGATGGAAGGCGTGGTCTTCGTCGGCGTCCCGCGCACGATGAACGACGGCGAAGGCTCCGGCGTCGCGCCCACGGACGCCCTGTCGATCTACCGTGAGCTCGTGCCCAACCGCGGCGTCATCCTGATACCCACCCGCGAGGGGGAGCACGGCCGGTTCAACTTCAAGTGCGATCAGGGCGCCACCTACGGCATGACCCAGCTGTTGTACTCCGACGCGATCGTCGGCTTCCTGCGCGAATTCGCCGAAACCACCGATCACCGGCCGGAGATCCTGCTGTCCTTCGGCTTCGTCCCCAAGATGGAGGGCCGGGTCGGCCTGATCAACTGGCTGATTCAGGACCCGGGTAACGCGGCGGTGGCCGACGAGCAGGAGTTCGTCAAGCGGTTGGCCGCCAGCGAACCGCCCCAGAAGCGTCAGCTCATGACCGACCTCTACAAGCGCGTGATCGACGGGGTGGCCGAGCTGGGGTTCCCGCTGAGCATCCACCTCGAGGCCACCTACGGGGTGTCGGCGCCCGCCTTCCAGACGTTCGCGGAGATGCTGGCGTACTGGTCGCCCGCCCAGTACAGCTAGCTCGGCGGCTGGTCCCGCGGTGCGGTGAACCGCGGGGAACGATCGCGGTTCATCCAGGCCAGCAGCGCGACGACGCCGGCCGCGGCGAACGACGCGATGCCCAGCCACACGCCCGCCCCGGTGAATGACCGCGTGTTCGGGTCGGTGTAGCGGGCCTGAGCCGTCATCGTGCTCACGACGCCCGGCTTGAGCTTCCAGGACACCACCGTGGACTCGACCCGGTCGCCGTTGGTGGACGTCACCACGCCGGGGAAGGCGACGGTCAGCTCGACGTCGGCTTCGGAATCGGTCAGCGAGGTCAGGTCAGCGCGGCCCTCGAGGATGACCAGGTTGCCGCTGCGCCGCAGGGACAGGTTCACCCCCTGCGCATCGGAGTTCATGTTGGCCAGCTGCGGCAACTCGGCGAACGTCAGGTCCGAGAACACCGCCTGCGATCCCACGTAGCCGTCGCTGTCGTAGTTCGACACCGCCACCTTCTGGCTGAACGGCAGGTTGTTGCTGTCGAGCTGGGGGCCGGTGTCCTTGGGCGTCTTGGGTTTAGCGGCGGCGACGATCTCCCCGGACACCAGGTCGTCGGGGGAGACGGTGAGCGACGCCCTGACCCGCAGGCAGCCGGTGGCCAGCGGCACCAGCATGAGCAGCATCGCGATGGCCACCAGGCGGCGGCGCCGAGCGGTGAATCCGCGGGATCTTGGCGGGGAGAGGCTGGCGCGCACCAGGTCATCGTGCCAGATTCGGCGCGCCGCCAGCGCGGGTCCGCCCGGGCGCGCCCGCGATCCGGCGATCACAGCGGGAGCTTGCGGCCCAGGATCGCGAATGCGCGCGGGTCGCCGGCGAAATGGTAGCCGCGGATCACGTCGGTGAAGCCCAGCCGGCGGTACAACCGCCAGGCCCGGTTCGGTTCGCCGTTGGTCTCGGGCGTGGACAGCAGGACGTTCTCTTCGGCTCGACCGGCGAGCAGCCGCCGGGCCAGCGCCTCGCCGAGGCCGCGACCCTGCGCGCGCGGGTGGATGTGCAGCTCGGTCAACTCGAAGTAACTGTTCATCAGCCCGGCGATCTCCTGCGCCGGCCGGCCGCCCCGTTGCAGTCCGAGGACGACCTGCTGCTGCCACCACTGCCCGGGTGCCCCGGGGTACCCGTAGGCGATGCCGAGCAGCGGGGCGTTGCTCAATTCGGCCACCGACGGGACCGCCCCGTCCGCGCCCTCGGCCGGCTCGGCGTCCACGACGCCCACCCCTTGCCAGCCCCGCCGGCGGATGTGCTCGAGCCACATCGCGGCGCGCTGGTTCTCGGTGCCGCGTGGGTACCGCATCGCGTCGACATACACCTTCAGGGCCTCGCCCAGACGGCGCTCCATATCGGTGGGCGGCAGATCGATGAGGAATATCGCCACTCGCGGTGTCCTCCTCACCCTGTGCTCGCATGCCGGCGTTCACGTTGTCGCGCGGCCCGCGCCGCCACCGCCATTATCGGACGCGCGGGGAGGCCGTCGGGCGGGCGGTCGCGGCAACGAACCGCCCACCCATCCCGGCTGGGGAAGCCGGTTGTAGCGCACGGCCGTTCCGGCTCCGACGGGGGCACGGCCGGGGCCAGGATAGAATCGCCACCGAACCAGTGGTATGGCGCAGATTGACCTCGTATCATTTCAGTTAGTTGCCCTACAACGGGCATCCGCGTGTTATCGATAGATACGCGTCAACTGTCGGCAAGGAGGGACGAATGCCACTCTCCGATCATGAGCAGCGGATGCTCGATCAGATCGAGAGCGCTCTCTACGCCGAAGATCCCAAGTTCGCGTCGAGCGTCCGCGGCGGAGGGTTGCGCGCGCCCACCGCGCGCCGCCGCCTGCAGGGCGCGGCCCTGTTCGTGATCGGCCTCGCGATGCTGGTTTCCGGGGTGGCGTTCAAGGCCACCATGATCGGAAACTTCCCGATTCTCAGCGTCTTCGGGTTCATCGTGATGTTCGGTGGCGTGGTGTTCGCCATCACGGGTCCACGGTTGTCCGGCCGCCCCGACCACCCCGGCTCGGCGCCCGGCTCGCTGCGGCAGCGCCGCAACAAGGGCGGCGGGGGTTCGTTCACCAGTCGCATGGAAGACCGGTTCCGCCGCCGCTTCGACGACTAGCGGTCTCGCCAACGAATCTGGGGTAGCCACCGGGCTCCCCCTTTTTCATGTCTGTTTCGTAGCCGGGCGCGCCGTCATCGTCACAGATTGATCCGGCTCGGCTGAGTATCGCCGGGCCGGTGATGCGGTTTTGAGGCCGGATCGAGCCGCAACCGTGCTTTGGCGCAGGAGTTGAGCCCCACCGCGCCCCACCGAGTGCCTCCACTTCGCCCCACATCGTGGCCTGTGCGGCTTTGAGCTGCGGTTTCCTACCTTCTACTGGAATGCGAGGCGGGGCCCGGTGGGTCCGGGTGCGATGGCATGTGCGCCCATGGGTGGCGGATAACCCGGAAAAGTCCGCCACGACACTCTCGGAATGGGGCGAAGTGGGGGATTGTGGGGTATGGTGGCCACAGTGTTTGGGTGACCCCGAGTGGGAGGTGAGCCGGTGTTTCTCGGCACCTACACGCCCAAACTCGACGACAAAGGGCGGCTCACGTTGCCCGCCAAATTTCGCGACGCGCTGGCAGGGGGGTTGATGGTCACCAAGAGCCAGGACCACAGCCTCGCCGTCTACCCGCGGGGCGAATTCGAGCAGCTCGCGCGCCGGGCGAGCAAGGCGTCGAGGAGCAACCCCGACGCCAGGGCGTTCCTGCGCAACCTCGCCGCCGGCACCGACGAGCAGCATCCCGACGCGCAGGGCCGCATCACACTGTCGGCTGACCACCGCCGCTACGCGAACCTCTCCAAGGATTGCGTGGTGATCGGAGCGGTCGACTACCTCGAGATCTGGGATGCGCAAGCCTGGCAGGACTAC
The DNA here is from genome assembly GCF_001666895.1 of Mycobacterium sp. E3298. NCBI lineage: Bacteria > Bacillati > Actinomycetota > Actinomycetes > Mycobacteriales > Mycobacteriaceae > Mycobacterium > Mycobacterium sp. E3298. The sequence goes on along the minus strand of NZ_LZJB01000373.1, from coordinate 9,977 downwards.
CAGCAGACCCACGAAGAGAACTTCTCCGCGGCCAGCGATGAAGCACTCGGCGACATCATCTGAGGCGCACGCCCGTGCAACGTGGCCTCTGCCCGAACCGACCCTGGCGTACTTCCCCAACGCCAGGTTCGTGCCTTCGGACAGGGACCTCGATGCAGGGGCGTCTCGCCGGACCCGGGGAGGCGTTGCGGTGGCTGACGATTCGGGCGACTTCGGACACGTACCCGTCCTGCTGCAGCGCTGCGTCGAACTGCTGACCCCCGCGCTGACCCGTCACCATGCCGACGGGTCGGGGGCCGTCCTGCTCGATGCCACCCTGGGCGCGGGCGGGCATGCCGAGCGGTTCCTGACCGACCTGCCCGGGCTGCGGTTGATCGGACTCGACCGCGACCCCAGCGCGCTGGAAATCGCCGGCGACCGGTTGGCGCGATTCGCCGACCGCGTCACGCTGGTGCACAGCCGCTACGACGGCCTCACCGCGGCACTGGCCGAATCCGGTTACGACACAGTCGGATCGCTCGACGGGATGCTGTTCGACCTCGGGGTGTCGTCCATGCAGCTCGACCGCGCCGAGCGGGGCTTCGCCTACGCGCAGGACGCGCCGCTGGACATGCGGATGGATCCCGAGTCGCCGTTGACGGCGGCCGACATCCTCAACACCTACGACGAAGCCGCGCTGGCGGACATCCTGCACCGCTACGGCGAGGAACGGTTCGCGCGCCGGATCGCCGCGCAGATCGTGCGCCAGCGCGCCCGCGCACCCTTCACGTCGACCGCGGAGCTGGTAGCCCTGCTCTACCAAGCGATTCCGGCCCCGGCCCGGCGGACCGGGGGCCACCCGGCCAAGCGCACCTTCCAGGCCCTGCGGATCGCGGTCAACGACGAGTTGGACTCTTTGCGCAGCGCGATCCCGGCCGGGCTGGACGCGCTCGCCGTCGGCGGGCGCATGGTGGTGCTGGCCTACCAGTCCCTGGAGGACCGGATCGTCAAGCGGTTGTTCGCCGAAGCGGTCGCGTCCCGCACGCCGGTGGATCTGCCGGTCGAGCTTCCCGGCCACGAGCCGCGATTCCGGTCGCTCACGCACGGCGCCGAACGCGCGGACGCCGCCGAGGTCGAACGCAATCCGCGCAGCGCCGCGGTGCGACTACGCGCCGTGCAACGGGTCCAGCAGGCAACCGGAAAGGGCGACGCATGAAAGCAAAGCGGGAGACGCCGAATCGCCGCGGCGGGCGCGACGGTTCCGCCCGGCGCAGCAGGCGCTCGGCCGCCGAGCCCGGCTCGGCCCGCCGCACCCGGCCGGGGCGGAGCGCGGCGCCCACCCGGGAGAGCCGCGCGCCCAAATCCGGACCGCTCACCGGCCCCATCGCCCGGCCCGCCGAGCGTCCCGCGCGGCCCAAGAGCACGAGCCAGGCGAAGGCGCGGGCTAAGGCACGGAAGGCCAAGGCGCCCAAGGTCGTTCGCCCACGCCTGAGCGAGCGCCTGGCGACCCGGCTGGCCTCGATCGACCTGCGGCCCCGCACCCTGGCGGCCAAGGTCCCGTTCGTCGTGTTGGTCATCGGCGCGCTGGGCCTCGGCCTGGGTCTCACCCTGTGGTTGTCCACGGACTCCGCGGAGCGCTCCTACAAATTGAGCCACGCCCGCGAGAAGACTCGGCTGCTGCAACAGCAGAAAGAAGCGCTGGAACGTGATGTGCGCGAGGCGGAATCCGCACCGGCACTGGCGGAGGCGGCCCGCAAACAGGGCATGATCCCGACGCGGGACACCGCGCACCTGGTCCAGGACCCGTCCGGGAACTGGGTGGTCGTCGGCACGCCCAAGCCGGCTGACGGGGTGCCGCCACCACCGTTGAACAGCAAGCTTCCCGACCAAGGCCCGCCGGTGCCCCCCGCACCGCCGGCGCCGCCCGCCGAGGTCCCGGTCCGGCTGCAGCCCGACCCCGCGGCGCCCGCGCCGGCCCGGTCCGGTCCCGAGGCGCTGCTGCGTGCACCGGACGGATCGTCGACGCTCGGCGGCCAGCACCTGGCGCAGACCGGGCCGCAACCGCCGGGCATACCGGGGGCACCGGCAGCCGGGCAGGCGCCCGCTGCGCTGCCCGTGCCGGGTGCGCTGCCCGTGCCGGGCGTGCCGGTGCCGGGGCTGCCCGCGCCTGCGGTGATCACGCCCGCTCCGGGGCCCGCCGAGGTGCCGGTGCCGTTGGGCGGCTTGCCGATTCCGCCGCCCGGGCAGGTGCCCGCACCGCTGCCCGCTGAGGTTCCGGTGCCGGTGCAACGGGCCCCCGCGGTTCCCCCGCCGGTGGCTCCCGTCGTGCCCGCAGCCCCCGTGTTGGCGCCGCAACCGGTGGCTCCCGGTCCCGCCGTGACGCCGGGTGCGCCCCGGTGAGCCGCGGCGACTCGATGCGCGCCCGCCGGTCGCAGCCGAGCCGTGGTCCCCGTAAAGCGCAGGAAGCCAAGGAGGTTCGCCAGCCGAAGCGCCGCGGGAAGCAACAGCAGGCCCAGGACGTCCGGGAGCCGAAGCGATTCCGGAAAGCCAAGGAAGCCAGGCAGGGCCGCGCGGCCGACCGTCCGGAGGCCGCGGCGACCGAGCACTCCGCTCGGGAGCGGCGCACCCGCAAGCTCGTTCAGGCGGGCAGCCGCGGCGCGTCGTTCGTATTCCGGCATCGGGCCGGGAACGCGGCCATCGGGCTCCTGATCGTGGTGGCGGCGGTCCAGCTGTTCGTCCTGCAGGTGACCAACGCGCCGACGCTGCGCGCCCAGGCGGCGAGCCAGCTCAAGGTCACCGACGTCGAGAAGGCCGTGCGCGGCAGCATCGTCGACCGCAACAAGGATCAGCTGGCGTTCACAACCGAGTCGCGCGCGTTGACGTTCCAGCCCAAGAGGATTCGCAAACAACTCGACGAGGCCAAGAGCAAGAACTCGGCGGCCCCCGACCCGCAGCAGCGGCTGCGGGACATCGCCAAAGAGGTCGCCACCCGGCTGGGCAACAAGCCCGACTCCGCGACCGTGTTGAAGAAGCTGCAGAGCGACGAGAACTTCGTCTATCTGGCGCGCGCCGTCGACCCCGCGGTCGCCAGCGCGATCTCCGACAAGTATCCCGAAGTCGGTTCGGAGCGGCAGGATCTGCGGCAGTACCCCGGCGGGTCGTTGGCGGCCAACATCGTCGGCGGCATTGACTGGGACGGCCACGGGCTGCTGGGGCTGGAGGAGTCGCTGGACTCGGTGCTGTCGGGGACCGATGGCTCGGTCACCTACGACCGGGGATCCGACGGCGTCGTCATCCCCGGCAGTTACCGCAACCGGCACCGGGCGGTCAACGGCTCGATGGTCCAGCTGACGCTCGACGACGACATCCAGTTCTACGTGCAGCAGCAGGTGCAGCAGGCCAAGAATCTGTCCGGCGCACATGATGTTTCGGCGGTCGTGCTGGATTCGAAGACCGGCGAGGTTCTGGCGATGGCCAACGACAACACCTTCGACCCGTCCCAGGACATCGGGCGCCAGGGCGACAAGCAGCTGGGCAACCTGGCGGTGTCCTCGCCGTTCGAGCCGGGCTCGGTGAACAAGGTCATCACCGCGTCCTCGGTCATCGAGTACGGCCTGTCCAACCCCGACGAGGTGCTGCAGGTGCCCGGCTCGATCAACATGGGCGGCGTCAACGTGCACGACGCGTGGGAGCACGGCGTGATGCCCTACACCACGACCGGCGTGTTCGGAAAGTCCTCCAACGTCGGCACTTTGATGCTCGCGCAACGCGTCGGGCCGGAACGCTTCTACGACATGGTCCGCAAATTCGGGCTCGGGCAGCGCACCAACGTGGGCCTGCCCGGTGAGAGCGCCGGGCTGGTGCCGCCGATCGACCAATGGTCGGGCAGCACCTTCTCCAACCTGCCTATCGGGCAAGGGCTTTCGATGACGCTGCTGCAGATGGCCGGCATGTATCAGACGATCGCCAACGATGGGGTGCGCATCCCGCCGCGGATCGTCAAGGCCACCATCGCACCCGACGGCACCCGGACCGAGGAGGCGCGTCCCGAGGGCGTGCGGGTGGTTTCGCCGCAGACGGCCCAAACCGTGCGCAACATGCTGCGCGCCGTCGTGCAGCGCGACCCGATGGGCTACCAGCAGGGCACCGGGCCCTCCGCCGCGGTGACCGGCTACCAGATGGCCGGCAAGACGGGCACCGCTCAGCAGATCAACCCGGCCTGCGGCTGCTACTTCGACAACGTCTACTGGATAACCTTCGCCGGCATGGCCACCGTCGACAACCCGCGCTATGTCATCGGGATCATGATGAACAACCCGGATCGCAACGCCGACGGTACGCCGGGCCACTCGGCGGCCCCGTTGTTCCACAACATCGCCGGCTGGCTCATGCAGCGGGAGAACGTGCCGCTGTCGCCGGACCCGGGTCCGCCGCTGACCCTGCAGGCGACGTAGCCAACCGGAAACCGCCGGCCAATCTGTCGTGCAGTGACGTCGGGTGTGCGTCCAGGGCGGGATTCGGGCCGAAATCCCGCCCTCAACGCACACTCGATCGATGAGCCCACCTGGCTGGCAGGCGCCTCTCGGTAGGGTGTCATGGCCGATCATGAGGACCACGTGCGTGGACGGGAGGTGTGCCGTGCCCACTGATTTGCGCCCCAGCGCCGTGGCGGGCGCGCGCCTGCCCGCGCTGGCGGCCCAGGTCGGGGCGGTGCCCGCGGACCGGGGCGCGGCGGTGCCCGACGTGCCCGTCACCGGCGTCACGCTGCGCGCCCAGGACGTGCGGCCCGGCGACCTGTTCGCCGCGCTGACGGGCGCCTCGACCCACGGGGCGCGGTACGCCCCCGAGGCGATCGAACGCGGCGCCGTCGCGGTCCTCACCGACGCCGCCGGCGTCGCGGAAATGGGTGCGTCGGCCTCGACCGTCCCGACGCTGGTGCATCCGGCGCCCCGCGGGGTCCTCGGCGCCCTGGCCGCCACGGTGTACGGGAACCCATCGGAGCGTACGACGGTCATCGGGATCACCGGAACCTCGGGCAAGACCACCACGACGTATCTGGTCGAATCCGGGCTGCGCGCCGGGGGCCGCAAGGCCGGGCTGATCGGCACGATCGGCATCCGGATCGACGGCGCCGACGTCCCGAGCGCGCTGACCACGCCGGAGGCGCCCGCGCTGCAGGCCATGTTCGCGGCGATGGCCGAGCGCGGGGTGGACACCGTGGTCATGGAGGTCTCGAGCCACGCGCTCGCGCTCGGCCGGGTGGACGGCACCGGCTTCGCGGTGGGCGGCTTCACCAACCTTTCGCGGGACCACCTCGACTTTCACCCCACCATGGCCGACTACTTCGAGGCCAAGGCGAAGCTGTTCGACCCCGCGTCACCGTTGCGGGCCCGGCGGGTGGTGGTCTGCGTCGACGACGAAGCCGGGCGCGCCATGGCGGCGCGGGCCGGGGATGCCATCACCGTCAGCGCCGCCGGCGAGCCCGCGCACTGGCGCGCCATGGACGTGATGCCGATGGGTGCGGGGGGACAGCAGTTCACCGCGATCGACCCCGCCGGCGTGCGCCACCGGGTCGGCATCCGGTTGCCGGGGCATTACAACGTCGCCAATTGCCTTGTGGCGCTTGCGCTTCTGGACGCGGTGGGGGTGTCTCCCGAGCAAGCGGCGCCGGGACTGCTGGAGACCCGGGTGCCCGGGCGCATGGAAGACATCGACGGTGGCCAGGATTTCCTCGCGCTGGTCGACTACGCCCACAAGCCCGGCGCGCTGCGCGCGGTGCTGACCACCCTGGCGCGGCCGGGTCGCCGGCTGGCGGTGGTGTTCGGCGCCGGCGGCGAGCGCGACCCGGGCAAGCGGGCGCCGATGGGCGCGACCGCCGCTGAGCTGGCCGACCTGGTCGTCGTCACCGATGACAACCCCCGCGGCGAGGACCCCGCCGCCATCCGCCGCGAGATCCTGTCCGGTGCGACCGAAAGCGGTGGTGCGGCCGAGGTCGTCGAGATCGGGGACCGGCGCGCGGCCATCCGGCACGCCGTCGCCTGGGCGCAACCGGGCGACGTGGTGCTGGTCGCCGGCAAGGGGCACGAGACCGGGCAGCGCGCCGCCGGCGAAACCCGTCCGTTCGACGACCGGGTGGAGCTGTCCGAGGCGTTGCGGGCCCGTCGGCCCCGTGAGACTCGGTCATGATCGACCTCACCGTCGCGCAGATCGCCGAGCTGGTGGGCGGCACGCTGGCCGACATTTCACCGCGGGCCGCCGCCGAGCTCCGCGTCACCGGAACCGTCGAATTCGATTCGCGCGCAGTGGGTCCCGGCGGGTTGTTCCTCGCGCTGCCGGGGGCGCACGCCGATGGGCATGACTACGCGCGGGCGGCGGCGGCGGCCGGCGCGGTGGCCGTGCTGGCCGCCCGGCCGGTGGGGGTGCCGGCGATCGTGGTGCCCCCGCAGCGGGCGAGCCGCGGCGGCGGCCTGGCCGGGGTGCTCGAACACGACACCGACGGCTCGGGCGCGGCCGTGCTCGCCGCGCTGGCCAGGCTGGCCAAGGCGGTGGCCGCCGAGCTGGTGGCCGGCGGCCTGACCATCATCGGCATCACGGGTTCGTCGGGGAAGACGTCGACCAAAGACCTCGTCAAGACCGTGCTCGAGCCGCTGGGCGAGGTCATCGCCCCGCCCGGGTCGTTCAACAACGAGCTGGGCCACCCCTGGACGGTGCTGCGCGCGACGCGGGACACCGACTACCTGGTTCTCGAGATGTCGGCCCGCCATCCCGGCAACATCGCCGCGCTGGCCGAGATCGCCCCGCCCGCGATCGGGGTGGTGCTCAACGTCGGCACCGCCCACCTGGGCGAGTTCGGCTCACGGGAGGCCATCGCGCGGACCAAATCCGAACTGCCGCAATCGGTTCCGCCGTCCGGTGTGGTCATCCTCAACGCCGACGACCCGGTGGTGGCGGCGATGGCCCGCGTCACCGGGGCGAGGGTGGTGTGGGTCAGCCGGTCCAGCCGCACCGACGCGGGTCCCAGCGACGTCTGGGCGGACGGAGTGTCGCTGGACGAACTGGCCAGGCCGCGCTTTACCCTGCACGCGATGGACAGCGCGGTCGCGGTTGAGCTCGGCGTGTTCGGCGACCATCAGGTCACCAACGCGCTGTGTGCCGCCGCGGTCGCGCTGGAGTGCGGCGCGACCGTCGACCAGGTCGCCGCCGCGCTGGCGCAGGCGGGGCCGGTGTCGCGGCACCGGATGCACGTGACCACCCGGGCGGACGGGGTGACGGTGATCGACGACGCCTACAACGCCAACCCCGACTCGATGCGGGCCGGCCTGCAGGCGCTGGCCTGGATCGCCCACCGCGCAGGCGAGAAGCGCAGGAGCTGGGCGGTGCTGGGCGAAATGGCCGAGCTCGGCGACGACGCGGTGGCCGAACACGATCGCATCGGCCGCCTGGCGGTGCGCTTAGATGTGTCTCGACTCGTCGTCGTGGGAAGTGGGAGGTCGATGAGCGCCATGCACCACGGAGCGGTCATGGAGGGCTCGTGGGGAGCTGAGGCGGTCAACGTGGCCGATGCCGACGCGGCGCTGGCGCTGTTGCGGGCCGAGCTGCAGCCCGGCGACGTGGTCCTGGTCAAGGCCTCCAACGCGGCGGGGCTGGGAGCGCTGGCCGACGCCCTGGCTGGCGTCGATCGCGAGGGCGGCGAAGCCGGGCGAAGCGGGTCGTCACCATCGGGCGACGGGGGGACCGGCTCGTGAGGCAGATCCTGATCGCCGTCGCCATCGCGCTCGCGGTGTCAATCCTGTTGACGCCGGCGCTGATTCGCCTGTTCACCAGGCAGGGTTTCGGCCATCACACCCGCGAGGACGGGCCGCCCAGCCACCACGCCAAGCGGGGCACGCCGTCGATGGGCGGCGTGGCGATCCTCGCCGGCATCTGGGCGGGCTACCTCGGGACCCACCTGGCCGGGCTGGCGTTCGACGGCGAGGGCGTCTCCGCGTCGGGCCTGCTGGTGCTGGGCCTGGCGACCGCGCTCGGCGGCGTCGGCTTCCTCGACGACCTGATCAAGGTCCGCCGGTCGCGCAACCTCGGGTTGAACAAGACGGCCAAGACCATCGGGCAGGTGGCCGCCGCGGTGCTGTTCGGGGTGCTGGTCTTGCAGTTCCGCAACGGCAGCGGATTGACACCGGCCAGCTCGGACCTGTCCTATGTGCGCGAAATCGCCACCGTCACTTTGACTCCGGCGCTGTTCGTGTTGTTCTGCGTGGTCGTGGTCAGCGCGTGGTCCAACGCGGTCAATTTCACCGACGGTCTGGACGGCCTGGCCGCCGGGTGCATGGCCATGGTCACCGCCGCCTACGTGTTGATCACCTTCTGGCAGTACCGCAACGCGTGCGTGACGGCGCCGGGCCTGGGCTGCTACAACGTGCGCGACCCGCTGGACCTGGCGCTCGTCGCGGCCGCCACCGCGGGCGCCTGCATCGGCTTCCTGTGGTGGAACGCCGCTCCCGCAAAGATTTTCATGGGGGACACCGGCTCGCTGGCGCTGGGTGGCATCATCGCGGGCCTGTCGGTCACCAGCCGCACCGAGATCCTCGCCGTCGTGCTGGGGTCGCTGTTCGTCGCCGAGGTCACCTCGGTGGTGCTGCAGATCCTGGCGTTTCGCACCACCGGTCGCCGGGTGTTCCGGATGGCGCCGTTCCACCACCATTTCGAGTTGGCGGGCTGGGCCGAAACCACGGTGATCATTCGCTTCTGGCTGCTCACGGCGATCACGTGTGGGCTGGGCGTGGCCCTCTTCTACGGTGAGTGGCTGGGCGCGATCGGTGCCTGACGTGCCCGGACTCGAGCCTCTGGTGCCGGGCGCGCCGGTGCTGGTGGCCGGCGGCGGGGTGACCGGCAAGGCGGTGCTGTCCGCGCTGATCCGGTTCGGCGCGGTGCCGACCCTGTGCGACGACGACCCGGCCACGTTGCGGCGCTACGCCGAGAGCGGCGTGGCGACGATGACGACGTCGACGTCCGCGGAGCGCCTTGCGCAGTACGCCCTGGTGGTCACCAGCCCCGGGTTCTCGCCGGACACGCCGCTGCTGGCCGCCGCCGCGACGGAGGGCGTGCCGATCTGGGGCGACGTGGAGCTGGCCTGGCGGCTGGACACGGCGGGTTACTACGGGCCACCGCGCCGCTGGCTGGTGGTGACCGGCACGAACGGCAAGACGACCACGACGTCGATGCTGCATGCCATGCTGACCGCCGCGGGCCGGCGCAGCGTGCTGTGCGGCAATATCGGCGACCCGGTGCTCGACGTGCTCGAGCAGCCGGCCGACCTGCTGGCCGTTGAGCTGTCCAGCTTTCAGCTGCACTGGGCGCCCTCGGTGCGGCCCGAGGCGGGCGTCGTGCTCAACATCGCGGAGGACCACCTGGATTGGCATTCGACCATGGCCGACTACACGGCGGCCAAGGCGCGCGTGCTGGGCGGCCGGGTGGCGGTGGTGGGGCTCGACGACGCCCGGGCGGCGGCGTTGCTGGGCACCGCCGGGGCGCCGGTGCGCGTCGGCTTCCGGCTCGGCGAGCCGGCGGTGGGCGACCTCGGCGTCCACCGACGCGCCCTTGAGCAATCCGCCCGCCACCCACACCACGCGGGGGTAGGCGAGCACGGACGCCTCGGCGGCGTGCGGATTGGTGGCCTTGGAGTCGTCGACGTAGGTGATGCCGTCGGCCACCGCGACCACCTCCGCCCGGTGCCGGCCCACCCGGAAGGACGCGACCGCCTCCGCGATCGCCTCGGCGGGCACGTCGACGCTGCGGGCCAGCGCGGCCGCAGCCAGGGCGTCGAGGACGCCGACGGGCCCGGGCACCGGGATCGAGTCGACCGGCAGGAGCGCGAGGTCGTCGGCGAAGGCGCGGTCGACCAGCCGGCCGTCGCGCACGCCGAGTTCGCCCACCGCCGGCTCGCCGAGCCGGAAGCCGACGCGCACCGGCGCCCCGGCGGTGCCCAGCAACGCCGCCGCCCG
>NZ_LZJB01000372.1:0-4486 GCF_001666895.1 Mycobacterium sp. E3298 | reverse complement strand
CCGCGCGTACACCGACAGCGAGCCGATCAGGCCGATGTTCGGACCCTCCGGGGTCTCGATCGGGCACATCCGGCCGTAGTGCGACGGGTGCACGTCACGAACCTCCAGCCCGGCCCGCTCACGGGACAGACCGCCGGGGCCCAGCGCCGACAGGCGGCGCTTGTGGGTCAGACCCGACAGCGGGTTGTTCTGGTCCATGAACTGGGAGAGCTGGCTGGTGCCGAAGAACTCCTTGATCGCGGCGACGACCGGCCGGATGTTGATCAGCGTCTGCGGCGTGATCGCCTCGACGTCCTGCGTGGTCATCCGCTCGCGGACGACGCGCTCCATCCGGGACATGCCGACCCGGATCTGGTTCTGGATCAACTCGCCGACCGTGCGCAGCCGCCGGTTGCCGAAGTGGTCGATGTCGTCGGTCTCCACCGGCACCTCGATGCCGCCCGGGACGGTCATCGTGGCCTGGCCCTCGTGCAGGCGGACCAGGTATTCGATGGTCGCGACGACGTCTTCCTCGGTCAGCGTGGACGACGTGATCGGCTCGCCGGCGTGCAGGCCGAGCTTCTTGTTGACCTTGTAGCGGCCGACGCGGGCCAGGTCGTAGCGCTTCTCCTTGAAGAACAGGTTCTCCAGCAGGGTCTGCGCGGACTCCTTGGTCGGCGGCTCGCCCGGGCGCAGCTTGCGGTAGATGTCCAGCAGCGCCTCGTCGGTGCCCGCGGTGTTGTCCTTCTCCAGCGTGCCCATCATGATCTCGGAGAAGCCGAACCGCTCGTGGATCTGCTCGTTGGTCCAGCCCAGCGCCTTGAGCAGCACGGTGACGGGCTGGCGGCGCTTGCGGTCGATGCGCACGCCGACGGTGTCGCGCTTGTCGACGTCGAACTCCAGCCACGCGCCGCGGCTGGGGATCACCTTGACGCTGTGCAGCAGCTTCTCGGTGGACTTGTCGATGGTCTCGTCGAAGTACACGCCGGGCGAGCGAACGAGCTGGCTGACGACCACGCGCTCGGTCCCGTTGATGATGAAGGTGCCCTTCTCGGTCATCATCGGGAAGTCGCCCATGAACACCGTCTGGCTCTTGATCTCGCCGGTGTTGTTGTTGATGAACTCGGCCGTGACGAACAGCGGGGCCGCGTACGTCATGTCCTTGTCTTTGCACTCGTCGACCGGCGCCTTGACCTCGTCGAAACGGGGATCGGAGAACGACAGCGACATCGAGCCGGAGAAGTCCTCGATCGGCGAGAGCTCGTAGAGCACCTCTTCGAGGCCGCCGACCGGGCTGGGCTCGCCACGATCGGTGGCGGCCTCGCGCCAGCGCGGTGAGCCGATCAACCACTCGAAGGAGTCGATCTGCACGTCGAGCAGGCCGGGAACCTCGAGCGGTTCGCGGAGCTTGGCGAAGGAAACTCGGTTGGGCGCTCCGGGGACGGAGCCGTTTAGGGAACTTCCATTAGAGGAACTTTGTGGGCGATCCGTTTTGCTCTGGCGAGAATCAGCCAAGATGCATCCTTCCAGCACCTCGTGCGACTCACGAAGACCGGAACCACCGGTTGCGTTCGCCGCGAATTGTGTCGGTTAGGCCGGCGAACGAACTGTCCGGATCTCACGCGCACGGTGAAAGAACTAAGCCGCTTGCAGGGGGCTCAGGCTTAGACCACGGTGTCAGGTGGCGGGTGAGGTGGGCAGGAGGTAGCCAGCGCAACGTCCAACAATAGCGTAGGGCGGCGCATTCCTCAACTGTCCAGCACAGGACATCCAGGGACATCGGCGCTGGCTGGCATCTCGACTCTCCGCTGGATACATGCTGCCCAACAGACTGGCCCGTTTACGGCCCGTCGTCAAGAGGGCGGGCCGGGGGAGTTACGCGAAGTTATCGCGAAACCTCGGGCCGGACGAGCTAGTCGCCGACCTCGTGCGCGCGGTACTTGTGGGTGCCCTCCATGTCGTCGATGATCGCGGCTTGCGCCTTCTGCGGCAGGGTGTGCAGGATCTCGCGCACCCGCGCCTGGCGCCGGCCGACGGCCTTGCGCTCGGGCATCCCGGGGGACGCGACGATCTGCGGCGGCACGCCCTCGATCTCCTCCACACCGCCGGCGTGCTGGCCGGCCTCGAGGGCGGCCTGCTCTTCGGCCATCGTCGCCTCGTCCTTTTCCTCGGACATGCCGATCGGGCCGATGCGGCGGCCGTTGAGGAACTGCCGCACGACCGGCTCGTCGCTGGTCAGCAGCACCTCGCGGGGGCCGAACATGACCAGCTTGCGCCGGAAGAGCATGCCCATGTTGTCCGGCACGGTGCGGGCGATGTTGATGTTGTGCGTGACGATGAGGACGGTGGCGTCGATCTGGGCGTTGATGTCAAGGATCAGCTGGCTCAGGTAGGCGGTGCGGACCGGGTCCAGACCGGAGTCGGGCTCGTCGCAGAGGATGATCTGCGGGTCCATCACCAGGGCGCGGGCCAGGCTGGCGCGCTTGCGCATACCGCCGGAGATTTCGCCGGGGAACTTCTTCTCGTCGCCGCCGAGACCCACCATCTGCAGCTTCTCCATGACGATGTCACGGATCTCGCTTTCCTTCTTCTTGGTGTGCTCGCGCAGCGGGAAGGCGGCGTTGTCGAACAGGTTCATCGAACCGAACAGGGCACCGTCCTGGAACATGACGCCGAACAGCGTGCGGATCTCGTAGAGCTCCTTGGCCGAGCACTGCAGGATGTCGGTGCCGTCGATGACCACCGAGCCGCGCTCGGGACGCAGCAGGCCGATCAGGGACTTCAGGAACACCGATTTGCCGGTACCGGACGGCCCCAGCAGCACGCTGACCTCCCCGGCGGGGATCTCCAGGGTCACGTCTTCCCAAATTCTCGACGATCCGAAGGACTTGGTGAGGCCGTTCACCTCAATAGCGACACCCATGGGAGATCCTTCCGTCGACGCTCATGCCCGCCACCTGCCCTTTTATGTGGCATGAGTCACTGTAGCGCACGCTTGCTGCACGGCATCAGGGTTGCAAGGCACAGCCGGGAAAAATTGGCTGACCTGAGATCCGGCCGTCGCCGGCGGCCGCCATCCTATTCGACGCGCGTTAGCCAGTGGGCGCCCAATTGCCGTGAAAGCCCATCGGCACCCGCTGTGGCAAATGCACGGTGGCCACGGACTCGAGCGTCTGCGCGTCGAGCAACACCAGCTGGCCCTCGTCGCGGCCCCGGTGGTAGCCGTAGCCCATCAGAACGCCGTCGTCCTCGACTCGTCCCTTCTGGGAGCCGGGGTTGGGCACAAAGGACATCTCGCCGAGCAAAAGGTCGGGATCGAGCGCGGCGACCTCGCGGGCGCCGGTCTGGTAGTCGTGCTTGTACAGCGCGGCGGCGCCGCCGGCGAAGTAAGCCCCGACGGTGTAGCCGAAGCGGTGCGGGCCGCCCAGCATGTCCTCGTTGATCCGCGGAAATTCCTGCGGCTGATCGTCGCGGCATTCGGTGGCCACCGCGCCGGTCGCCAGGTTGATCGTCCACCGGTCCAGCGTCGGCGGGGTCTCGCCGGGCCCGTGCCGGTCGCGGTCGAACATCCGCGCGTATCGCACCACGTCGAGCACCAAAACCTCTGCGCCGTCCCGCATCTCGGAGTAGGCGTTGAGGGGGTGGTAGACGTAGCAGGGCTCGATCTCGAACCAGCGGACGTCCGCGTTGCCGCCCTCGCGCGGCATGACCCCGATGCGCGCCGGGTAGCCGGGGTTCCAGGCGTACGGCATGCGGTCGGAGTGCTTCGGGTTCCGGTTCATCAGGGCGTTGATCGGGCTCGGCACCCGCACGCGCCCGATCAGCGACTGCATCGCCAGCCGGGCCGGCAGGCCGAGCCAGCGGGGCATGGTCTGCGGCAGCGCCTGCACCGGGTCGAAGGTCACCGGCAGGTCGTAGATGACGACGTACTTCTCGGTCAGTGAGAAGTCGTGCATCATCGGCGACCCGGACACCTCGATGTCGACCGTGCGGCGGGCGCGGCCCCGGGTGTCGATCACCGAATACTGCACGGTGCGTCCGCGGGCGAAAGAGTAAGAGACGGCGTGCAATTCGCCGGTGCGCGGGTCGCGGTGCGGATGGGCGGTGTAGCCGCCCGCCAGCGTGCCGTCGAAGTCGCAGGTGCCGACCGTGTCCAGCGCGTCGGTCAGCTCGTAGTTGGCCACCCCGCCCTCGACCAGCGCCAGGGTGCGCCCGGCGTGGGTCAAGACATTGGTGTTGGCGCCGAGCGAGAGCATGCCCGCCCGCGGGTCGAGCCGGCCCGGCGTCGCCTCGCCCAGGGCCGCGCACACCGACAGGCTGCGCACCCAGCGGTTGCGGTACCAGCGGGCACTGCCCCCGCTCAGCGCGACGCCGTGCACCATCCCGTCGCCGCTGAACCAGTGGTAGGTGGCCGGGTCGACCTCCTCGGCGGGGTTGGGACCGTTGCGCAGGTAGCGGCCGTCGAGGTGTTCGGGGATGCGTCCGGTGACCGGCAGGTCGGTCGCGG
>NZ_LZJB01000371.1:0-7064 GCF_001666895.1 Mycobacterium sp. E3298 | reverse complement strand
CTGTACGCCGAACCCCGCACCACGGCCAGCACTCGATCGCCGTCGCGCACCGCGTCGGTCAGCCGCTTGAGCACCACCACCCCCTGGCACCACACCCGCCACTGGATCGACATCGCGTCCGCCGCCCCACCGGCGTTGCGGCCCAACAGTCCCCGCGCTGCGACGGACACCCGCTCTGCGCGAAGGGGCAACGGCACCCCGATCGATGACTGGTCCTATGGGGTTGCCTGGCCCGTGCGACCGCTCCCCGATGCTCCGCCACCCGGCGGCGGTCGATGGCTGGTCGTGGGCGACACCGAGCTGACCGGCGAACTGGACCGCGTCGCCGGGTCCCAAATCGGCATCGAGGGCCTGGAGTCCGGCGCCCTCGCCGACGAAGAGGCACTGCACGGGGCGCTCAACGGTGTCGACCGCGTGCTCTACGCGCCGCCCGCCTCCGGAACGTCGGTCGCGGTCGCCTATCAGCTGTTCCACCACACCCGCCGGCTCACCGCGGCCATGGCGGCCGCCGCCACGCCAGCGAAGCTGTTCATCGTCACCCGCAACGGCCAACCGACCACCGAGGGCGACCGCGCCAACCCCGCACACGGGGCGCTGTGGGGCCTGGGACGCACCCTCGCACTCGAACACCCCGAAATCTGGGGCGGCATCATCGATCTGGACGGCTCGGTGCCCGCACGGTGTGGAGGTTGGTGCGGAAGGTGATGGTGTCGTCGGTATCGCGTTGCAGGGTACCGAGACTCAGATAGCTGGTGGCCGGCTTTCCTTCCCCCAGGGTGTCGAGTACGGCTTGGGTGAGCAGGGGGTGTGCGCTGATTTCGATGAAGGTGTGGTGGTCGGTGCCGGCGTGGGCGATGGCTTGGTGGAAGTGGACGGGGTTGCGCATGTTGGTGGCCCAGTGGTCGGCGTCGAAGACCGGGCGGGTGTCGAGGTCGGGGTAGGTGGTGGAGATGATCGGGATGCGTGGCGGTTGGGGGGTCAGGTCGGCCAGTTCCGCGCGCATCGGGGGTTGCAGGGGGTCCATGGCCGGGTTGTGCGGGGAGACTTCGATGTTGACCCGGCTGGCGAACCGGTTGTGGGCGCGGACCTCGGCGATGAGCTGATCGATCTGGTCGGTGGGTCCGGCGATGACGGTTTGGCGGGGGGAGTTGTAGATGCCCAGGGTGATTTCGGGGTGCTCGGCGATCAGCGCCTCGGTGGCGGGCGCGTCGAGCTCCAGCAGGGCCATGCCGCCGTGCCCGGACAGCGGGGCCATCAACCGCGATCGCGTCGCGGTCACCCGCAATCCCTGGGCGGGCGTGAGCGCACCGGCCACCACGGCGGCGGCGACTTCGCCCATGGAGTGGCCGATGACCAGGTCGGGGGTGATGCCGTGGGCGCGCCACAGCGCGGTCAGCGCCAGCTGCATGCCGATCAGGCCCAGCTGGATCTGTTCGATGCCGACCAGTTCGCTGCCGGTGGCGATCACCTCGCGCAGCGAAAACCCGGCCTGGGCAACGAAATCGGGCTCCAACTCGTCGACCGCCGCGGCGAAGGCCGGCTCGTCGGCCAGCAGCAGGCGGCCCATGCCGGCCCACTGCGACCCGCGCCCGGAGTAGACGAACACCGTGCCCGGCCCGACCGCGCCCTCGCGGGGCAACACCACCCCGGGGGCGTGCTGGCCACCCCCCAGTGCCCGCAGCCCGGCCACCGCCTGGGCACGGTCGCGGGCGACCACCGTGCCAAATCGCGCCTGCCGGGCCCGGTGATGGTTGAGGGTGTGCGCCACATCGCCGAGGGCGACCCCGGCCCCGCCACCCTGCATCCACTCGGCCAGCACCGACGCCGTCGCCGCCACCCGCCGCGCCGTCTTACCCGACACCACCAACGTCGACACCCCGCCGTCGGGGCCGGCGTCGTCGACCGGCGCCAACCCAGGGCCCTGCTCGACGATGGCGTGCGCGTTCGTCCCGCCGAGACCGAACGACGACACCGCCGCCCGGCGAGGACCCGCATCGGACGGCCATTCGATGTTCTCGACGGGCACGAAGAGCCGGGTCGACGACGCGTCGATCGCCGGATTCCACTGCGAGAAGTGCAGGTTCGGCGGGATCTGCCCGCGCTGCACCGCCAGCACCGCCTTGATGAACCCGGCCACCCCGGACGCCGCCTCCAGGTGGCCGATGTTGGTCTTCACCGCGCCGAGCGCGCACGAGCCCGGGCCGCGCCCGTAAGTGGCTGCCAGCGCTTCGAATTCGATCGGATCCCCGAGCGCCGTCCCCGTTCCGTGGGCCTCCACGTAGTTGACGCTTTCCGGTGCGATGTCGGCCGACCGCAACGCGTCGGCGATCACATCGCATTGGGCGGCCGTGTTGGGCGCGGTGATGCCGTTGGAGCGCCCGTCCTGGTTGACCGCCGAACCCCGCACCACGGCCAGCACTCGATCGCCGTCGCGCACCGCGTCGGTCAGCCGCTTGAGCACCACGACCCCCGCGCCCTCGCCGCGGACGAACCCGTCCGCCGCCGCGTCGAACGTCGCGCACCTACCCTGCGGCGACAACAATCCCCAAGCCGAGATGGCGATCTGGGTCTCGGGCCGCAGCGTCGCGCTGACCCCGCCGGCCAGCGCCAGGTCGCTCTCGCGGGACCGCAGGCTCTGGCAGGCCAGGTGGATCGCCGCCAACGACGACGAGCAGGCGGTGTCCACCGCCACCGCAGGCCCACGCAACCCCAACAGGTAGGAGATCCGGCCCGCGGTGATGCTGTGGGAGTTGCCGGTTCCGGTATAGGCGTCCACCTGCTCCGGGCCGGCCGCCAGCATGGACTGGTATTCGTTGAAGTAGGTGCCGATCATCACGCCTGTTCGGGTGTCGGCCAGTGAATCCGTTGGAATGCCGGCATGTTCGAGCGCCTCCCAGGCGACCTCGAGCACCATCCGCTGCTGCGGGTCCATCGATGCGGCTTCGCGCGGGGTGATGCCGAAGAACTCGGCGTCGAACCCCGCGATGTCGGGCACGAAGCCGCCCCACTTGGTCGTCATGTGACCGGGCGTCAAGGGGTCGGGGCTGTAGAAGGCCTCGGCGTCCCACCGATCCGACGGGATCCCGGAGATCGCATTCCGGCCCTCGACCAACAACTCCCAGAAGCTGTCCGGTCCGGTCACCTCGCCGGGGAATCGGCAACCGATCCCCACCACAGCGATGGGTTCGGCCGTCACGGTGCGGGCGGCACGGGCGAATTCTTCGGACAGAGCGGTGCGCTGCTGCGCCGTCATGTCCGAGACGCGGCTGAAGAGACTGCGCATTACGCGGGCTCCTCGGCGGTGACGGAGGACGACTCGATGCGGTCGAACAAACTGTCCAGCGTGCTTCCCGCCGAGGCGGACAACGCCGCGATCTCGTCATGTCCCGAATCCCCTTCGGGCGCGACCATTTTGGTGAGCTGGTCCGCCAGCGCGGCGACGGTGGGGTGATTGAACAGCATGGTGGTCGAGATTTCAACACCCACCAAGGTCTCCGCCTCCCGGCGAATTGCCATGGCGCCCAGCGAGTTCAGGCCGAGCTCGGCGAGTGGCCGATCGCTTTCCAGCTCCGGTTCGGGAATCCGCAGTTCTCGGGCGACGATGCCGCGCAGCCCGCTTTCCAGCTCCCGGTGCACCTGCGCAGGTGTCAGGTGCGACCAGTCCTTCGCCGGGATGAGGGCGGCGCCCGCCGAGTCCGGAAGCAGGTCGTCGACGATGTGCAGTGCGCCGCGGATCCGATAGGCCTCCGCCAGCAGCGGCCAATCCGCTTCTACCACAACCGAATGCGCACCGGCGGCGGGACTCGACACCAGGGGAAGTGCCGTGATGGCGGTCTCGTCGTCCATGGGCAGCAGGCCGGTTCCGACGCTGACCTGACCGGCATCACCGTCGCTGTCGGCCAGTGATTTCCACAATCCCCAGTTGACCGTGGTGGCCGCGAGCCCCAGGCTGCGCCGGGCGTACACCAGGGCGTCCAGGTAGCCGCTGGTGGCGGTGTAGTGGGCCAGCCACCGCGAACCGGTGAGGCCGGAGATGGAGGAGAACACCACGAAGTGGCGCACCGGTGTGGTCAGGGTCAGGCGGTGCAGCAGCGCCGCGGCGTCGAGCTTGGGCGCGAACATCGCCGTGACGTCGTCGTCGGTCATTTCGTCGAGCAGCACTGGGCCGCCGGCGTAGGCAGCCAGGTAGATGCCCTCCAGGGGCGGCAGGTCGGCGCCGAACCGGTCGAACAGCGCGGCCATCGCGGTCTCGTCGGTGGCGTCGGCGGCGACGGTGACCAGCGTGGTCCCGGCCGCGGCAAGGCTTTCGGTCAGTTCGTCGAGCCGCGAACCGGGGTTGCGCGAAACGGCGACGATCGTCTTTGCGCCCATCCTGGCGAGTTCGCGGATCAGGTGTGGGCCGATGTTTCCGGTGGCGCCGATGACCAGCTGGCAGGCGCCGCCGTCCAACGTGACGGCTTGGGTGGGCAGGGCGCGGTGTTGCAATCGCGGGACGTGGCGCAGGCCCTGCCGGTAGACGACCTGGTCCTCGCCGTCGGTGCCGGCGGCTTCGGCCAGCAGCCGGGGCACGGTCAGTTCGGCGGGTACGGCTTCATCGAAGTCGATGATGCCGCCCCAGATTTCGGGGTGTTCGAGTGCGAGGGTGCGTCCCAGGCCCCACAGCGCCCCGTGTGCGGGGTTGGCGCGGTCGCCCTCGGTGGTCGGTTGGCCGTTGCGGGTGACGATGAACAGCTTCGCTGGCGTGGCGGCGGCCGCCATGGCCGCGGTGAGCCGGCGGGTGTGGTGGAACAGCTGATAGGCGACCGCGACCGACGTTCCGGAGGCGGGCGGCGCGTAGAGCACGCGGTCGACACCGTTGAGCGCCCCGTGCAGTGCCTCTTCGTCGGCGAGGGCGCCGGACTCCAGGCCCTCGATGCCGATTTGGGACCCGGCGACGCGGTCCAGTTCGCCGGTCAGCTCGGTGTCGCCCACGACCAGCCATCGACCGCCGCCGGGTGGCGGAGCATCGGGGAGCGGTCGCACGGGCCAGGCAACCCCATAGGACCAGTCATCGATCGGGGTGCCGTTGCCCCTTCGCGCAGAGCGGGTGTCCGTCGCAGCGCGGGGACTGTTGGGCCGCAACGCCGGTGGGGCGGCGGACGCGATGTCGATCCAGTGGCGGGTGTGGTGCCAGGGGGTGGTGGTGCTCAAGCGGCTGACCGACGCGGTGCGCGACGGCGATCGAGTGCTGGCCGTGGTGCGGGGTTCGGCGGTCAACCAGGACGGGCGCTCCAACGGCATCACCGCGCCCAACACGGCCGCCCAATGCGATGTGATCGCCGACGCGTTGCGGTCGGCCGACATCGCACCGGAAAGCGTCAACTACGTGGAGGCCCACGGAACGGGGACGGCGCTCGGGGATCCGATCGAATTCGAAGCGCTGGCAGCCACTTACGGGCGCGGCCCGGGCTCGTGCGCGCTCGGCGCGGTGAAGACCAACATCGGCCACCTGGAGGCGGCGTCCGGGGTGGCCGGGTTCATCAAGGCGGTGCTGGCGGTGCAGCGCGGGCAGATCCCGCCGAACCTGCACTTCTCGCAGTGGAATCCGGCGATCGACGCGTCGTCGACCCGGCTCTTCGTGCCCGTCGAGAACATCGAATGGCCGTCCGATGCGGGTCCTCGCCGGGCGGCGGTGTCGTCGTTCGGTCTCGGCGGGACGAACGCGCACGCCATCGTCGAGCAGGGCCCTGGGTTGGCGCCGGTCGACGACGCCGGCCCCGACGGCGGGGTGTCGACGTTGGTGGTGTCGGGTAAGACGGCGCGGCGGGTGGCGGCGACGGCGTCGGTGCTGGCCGAGTGGATGCAGGGTGGCGGGGCCGGGGTCGCCCTCGGCGATGTGGCGCACACCCTCAACCATCACCGGGCCCGGCAGGCGCGATTTGGCACGGTGGTCGCCCGCGACCGTGCCCAGGCGGTGGCCGGGCTGCGGGCACTGGGGGGTGGCCAGCACGCCCCCGGGGTGGTGTTGCCCCGCGAGGGCGCGGTCGGGCCGGGCACGGTGTTCGTCTACTCCGGGCGCGGGTCGCAGTGGGCCGGCATGGGCCGCCTGCTGCTGGCCGACGAGCCGGCCTTCGCCGCGGCGGTCGACGAGTTGGAGCCCGATTTCGTTGCCCAGGCCGGGTTTTCGCTGCGCGAGGTGATCGCCACCGGCAGCGAACTGGTCGGCATCGAACAGATCCAGCTGGGCCTGATCGGCATGCAGCTGGCGCTGACCGCGCTGTGGCGCGCCCACGGCATCACCCCCGACCTGGTCATCGGCCACTCCATGGGCGAAGTCGCCGCCGCCGTGGTGGCCGGTGCGCTCACGCCCGCCCAGGGATTGCGGGTGACCGCGACGCGATCGCGGTTGATGGCCCCGCTGTCCGGGCACGGCGGCATGGCCCTGCTGGAGCTCGACGCGCCCGCCACCGAGGCGCTGATCGCCGAGCACCCCGAAATCACCCTGGGCATCTACAACTCCCCCCGCCAAACCGTCATCGCCGGACCCACCGACCAGATCGATCAGCTCATCGCCGAGGTCCGCGCCCACAACCGGTTCGCCAGCCGGGTCAACATCGAAGTCTCCCCGCACAACCCGGCCATGGACCCCCTGCAACCCCCGATGCGCGCGGAACTGGCCGACCTGACCCCCCAACCGCCACGCATCCCGATCATCTCCACCACCTACCCCGACCTCGACACCCGCCCGGTCTTCGACGCCGACCACTGGGCCACCAACATGCGCAACCCCGTCCACTTCCACCAAGCCATCGCCCACGCCGGCACCGACCACCACACCTTCATCGAAATCAGCGCACACCCCCTGCTCACCCAAGCCGTACTCGACACCCTGGGGGAAGGAAAGCCGGCCACCAGCTATCTGAGTCTCGGTACCCTGCAACGCGATACCGACGACACCATCACCTTCCGCACCAACCTCCACACCGTGCGGGCACCCACCCGTCCAGATCGATGATGCCGCCCCAGATTTCGGGGTGTTCGAGTGCGAGGGTGCGTCCCAGGCCCCACAGCGCCCCGTGTGCGGG
>NZ_LZJB01000370.1:0-13209 GCF_001666895.1 Mycobacterium sp. E3298 | reverse complement strand
CTGCACGTTCCACGGTCATCGCCGGCTGTCGCCGGACGAGGTCGCCCGGTACCTGTTCCGGCGCGTCGTGTCGTGGGGGCGCAGCTCGAACGTTTTTCTTCGCAACGGCGCCCGCCTGTACCTCGACGTGGGCAGCCACCCCGAGTACGCGACGGCCGAGTGCGACAGCCTGGTGCAGCTGGTCACCCACGACCGGGCCGGCGAATGGGTGCTGGAAGACCTGCTGATCGACGCCGAGCAGCGGCTGGCCGACGAGGGCATCGGTGGCGACATCTACCTGTTCAAGAACAACACCGACTCGGCGGGCAACTCGTATGGCTGCCACGAGAACTACCTGATCGTGCGGGCCGGCGAGTTCTCCCGGATCTCCGATGTGCTGCTGCCGTTCCTGGTCACGCGCCAGCTGATCTGCGGGGCCGGCAAGGTGCTGCAGACCCCGAAGGCGGCGACGTTCTGCCTGTCGCAACGCGCCGAGCACATCTGGGAGGGCGTCTCCTCGGCTACCACCCGCAGCCGTCCGATCATCAACACCCGAGACGAGCCGCACGCTGACGCCGAGAAGTACCGGCGGCTGCACGTGATCGTCGGCGACTCCAACATGTGTGAGACCACCACCATGCTCAAGGTGGGCACCGCCGCGCTGGTGCTGGAGATGATCGAGGCCGGCGTCCCCTTCCGTGACTTCTCGCTGGACAACCCGATCCGCGCCATCCGCGAGGTCAGCCACGACATCACCGGGCGGCGGCCCGTGCGGCTGGCCGGCGGCCGGCAGGCCAGCGCCCTGGACATCCAGCGCGAGTACTACAGCCGCGCCGTCGAACACCTGCAGACCCGCGAGCCCAACGCCCAGATCGAGCAGGTCGTCGACCTGTGGGGGCGTCAGCTAGACGCCGTCGAGAGCCAGGACTTCGCCAAGGTGGACACCGAGATCGACTGGGTGATCAAGCGCAAGCTGTTCCAGCGCTACCAGGACCGCTACAGCATGGAGCTGTCCGACCCCAAGATCGCCCAGCTGGACCTGGCCTATCACGACATCAAGCGTGGGCGCGGCGTGTTCGACCTGCTGCAGCGCAAGGGCCTGGCGGCGCGCGTCACCACCGACGAGGAGATAGCGGAGGCCGTCGACCACCCGCCGCAGACCACCCGGGCGCGGCTGCGCGGCGAATTCATCAGCGCCGCTCAGGCTGCGGGCCGCGACTTCACCGTCGACTGGGTGCACCTCAAGCTCAACGACCAGGCCCAGCGGACCGTGTTGTGCAAGGACCCCTTCCGGGCGGTCGACGAGCGGGTCAAGCGGCTGATCGCCAGCATGTAGTTTCTGGTCACAGCTGCCACACCCGTCGCTCGTACCCACCGATGCGCGCCACGACTGATATCGCGGGCGCTATCAAATCCGTCGAGCCGGTGGTCCCGGCGAACTAGTGACTGATGTGCCAATTGTGAAAACTGCGACTCGCCGGCCGGTGCAGGCGCACCACGGGCGACGGTTATAACCTGGTGCGAATGGCGACCTCGAAAGTCGAGCGGTTGGTCAATCTCGTCATCGCCCTGCTGTCCACCCGCGGCTACATCAGCGCGGAGAAGATCAGGTCCAGCGTGGCCGGTTACGCGGACAGCCCGAGCGCCGAGGCCTTCTCCCGCATGTTCGAGCGGGACAAGAACGAGCTGCGCGACCTGGGCATCCCGCTCGAGGTGGGCAGGGCGTCGGCCATGGAGCCCACCGAGGGGTACCGGATCAATCGGGACGCCTACGCGCTGCCGGCGGTCGAGCTGACTCCCGACGAGGCGGCCGCGGTAGCCGTCGCGACCCAATTGTGGGAGTCGCCCGAATTGATCACCGCCACCCAGGGTGCGCTGCTCAAGCTGCGCGCCGCGGGCGTGGACGTCGACCCCGATGCGCCGGTGGCGATCGCCTCACCCGCCGGGGTGCCTGGGCTGCGCGGTTCGGAAGAGGTTCTCGGAATCCTGCTGTCGGCCATCGATTCCCGGCAGGCGGTGCAGTTCCCGCACCGGCCCTTGCGCGCCGAGCCGTACAGCGTGCGCACCGTGGAGCCGTGGGGCGTCGTCACCCAGAAGGGCCGCTGGTACCTGGTGGGTCATGACCGCGACCGCGAAGCCACCCGGACCTTCCGGCTGTCGCGGATCGGCGCCGAGGTCCGGCCGATCGGCCCGGCCGGGGCGGTGGTGGTGCCCGCGGATGTGGATTTGCGCCATATCGTGGCCCGGACGATCGCCGAGACGCCGACCGGTGGGCAGGCGCGGGTATGGGTCGCCGACGGGCGGGCCACCGCGCTGCGGCGCGCCGGGAGGTCCTCCGGCGCGCGGCAACTGGGCGGCCGCGACGGGGAGGTAATCGAACTGGAGATCGGGTCCAGCGACCGGCTGGCGAGCGACATCGCCGGCTATGGGGCCGACGCGGTCGTGCTCGAGCCGCAGCAGCTGCGCGACGACGTCCTGGCGCGGCTGCGCTCCCACGTGGAGGACGGAGAGCTGTCATGACTGCCATATCCACGCGGCTGATCCGGCTGCTCAACATGGTGCCGTATTTCCAGGCCAACCCGCGGGTCACTCGGGCCAAGGCGGCCGCCGACCTGGGGGTGTCCGCCAAGCAGCTGGAAGAGGACCTCAACCAGCTCTGGATGTGCGGGCTGCCCGGCTACTACCCGGGAGACCTGATCGACTTCCAATTCGCCGGCGACACCATCGAGGTCACCTTCTCCGCGGGCATCGACCGGCCCCTCAAACTCACCTCGCCAGAGGCCACCGGTCTGCTCGTGGCCCTGCGCGCGCTCGCCGACATTCCGGGCGTCGTGGATCCGGAGGCGGCGCGCAGCGCGATCGCCAAGATCGAGGCCGCGGCGGGTGCCGTCGGGCAGGACGCCACCGGGTCGGCGGCAGCGGTCGACGAGCAGGCACCCGCGGAGAGCCACGCCGCGGCCGCGGTGCGCACCGCGGTGCAGTCCAAACACGCGCTGGCCATCGACTATTACTCCGCGTCGCACGACGCCCTGACCAGCCGGATCGTCGACCCCATCCGCGTGCTGCTGATCGGCGGCCACAGCTACCTGGAGGCCTGGTCACGCGAGGCCGAAGGGGTGCGGCTGTTCCGCTTCGACCGCATCGTCGACGCCACCGAGTTGGACGAGCCGGCGGCCCCGCCCGAACTGGCGCTACAGGCGCCGCCGGACACCTCCCTGTTCGACGGCGACCCGTCGCTGCCGTCGGCCAGGCTGCGGATCGCGCCGTCGGCGTCGTGGATGTTCGAGTACTACCCGATGCGCGACGTGCGGGAGCTGCCGGACGGGTCCTGCGAGGCGGTGATGACCTACGCCTCCGAGGACTGGATGACCCGCCTCGTGCTGGGCTTCGGGTCGGCCGTGCGGGTGCTTGAACCGGAGTCGCTGGCGGTACGTGTCCGGGATGCGGCGGCGGCGGCGCTCGACTCCTACCGGGCGCTCGCCCCCTGAGGCCACGGCGCGGTCGGTCCGGTGTATCGCCGCACTGCGGTAGCATCGGGTAGACGTCTGGAGGTAATCAAAGTGGGCAGTCTTAGTCCGTGGCACTGGGCGATCCTCGCTGTGGTGGTGATCCTGCTCTTCGGTGCCAAGAAGCTCCCCGATGCAGCACGTTCGCTGGGCAAGTCGATGCGCATCTTCAAGTCTGAGCTGCGCGAAATGCAGACCGAGAACAAAGCGGAGTCGTCGGCTTTGGAGGCCAACAACGCGACCAACAGCGCCCCCTCCGCGGCCAACCCCACTCCCGTGCAGTCGCAGCGTGTCGACGCTCCGGCGGCCGAGCAGGGGCATTCCGAAGCACGCCCGGCGTAGCCCGCCGTCATCGTCGCGGTGCCCGAGCGCTACTGAACGAGCGTCGTGAAAGGTCTCAAAGTTTCAGCGCGCACTGCCGGCGTGCTGAAGCGCCTCAATCCGCGTAACAGGCGCAGCCGAACCAACCCCGACGCGACGATGTCGCTCGTCGATCACCTGACCGAGCTGCGCACCCGGTTGCTGCTGTCGCTGGCCGCCATCTTGATCACCACGATCTTCGGGTTCTTCTGGTATTCGCACTCGATCTTCGGGCTGGAAAGCCTCGGCGAGTGGCTGCGCCACCCGTACTGCTCCCTGCCTCAGTCGGCGCGCGCCAGCATCAGCGCCGACGGTCAATGCCGGCTGCTGGCCACGGCGCCGTTCGACCAGTTCATGTTGCGGCTCAAGGTCGGGCTGACCGCCGGGGTCGTGCTGGCCTGCCCGGTGTGGTTCTACGAACTCTGGGCGTTCATCACGCCGGGGCTGTACCAAAAGGAGCGCCGCTTCGCGGTCGGATTCGTGATCCCCGCGGCGGCGCTGTTCGTCACGGGCGCGATCCTGGCCTACTTCGTGCTGTCCAAAGCGCTGGGCTTCCTGCTGACGGTCGGCAGCGACGTGCAGGTGACCGCGCTGTCCGGGGATCGGTACTTCGGGTTTCTGATCAACCTGCTGGTGGTGTTCGGGGTCAGCTTCGAGTTCCCGTTGCTCATCGTCATGCTCAACATGACGGGCGTGCTGACCTACGAGCGGCTCAAGTCCTGGCGGCGCGGCCTGATCTTCGGGATGTTCGTGTTCGCCGCGGTTTTCACGCCCGGGTCCGATCCGTTCTCGATGACCGCGTTGGGCGTGGCGCTGTCGGTGCTGCTGGAGTTCGCCATCCAGATCGCCCGCCTGCATGACAGGCGGAAGGCAAAGCGCGAAGCGCAGACAGCGATCCCGGACGACGAGGCCTCGGTCATCGAGGCGCCCGCACCGATACACGAGCCGGCGCGGGAGCCGTCGTTCACCGCCGGCCAGCATGACGATGTCACCTAAACCGTCGGTGCCGAAGGACGCAACGGAGCTCGTCGAGCTGACCCGGTTCACCGCCGAATTGCCCTTCGCGCTCGACGGTTTCCAGCAGCGCGCATGCGCGGCGCTGGAACGAGGCCACGGCGTGCTGGTGTGCGCCCCGACCGGCGCCGGCAAGACGGTGGTGGGGGAGTTCGCCGTGCACCTGGCGCTGGCCGCCGGCGGCAAGTGCTTCTACACCACGCCACTCAAGGCGCTGAGCAACCAGAAGCACACCGATCTGATCGCGCGCTACGGCCGCGACCGGATCGGCCTGCTGACCGGTGACATGTCGGTGAACGCCGACGCCCCCGTGGTGGTGATGACCACCGAGGTGCTGCGCAACATGCTTTACGCCGATTCGCCTGCGCTGCAAGGGCTTTCCTACGTCGTGATGGATGAGGTGCATTTCCTGGCCGACCGGATGCGCGGCCCGGTGTGGGAGGAAGTGATCCTGCACCTGCCCGACGAGGTGCGGGTGGTCAGCCTGTCGGCGACGGTGAGCAACGCCGAGGAATTCGGCGGCTGGATCCAGACGGTGCGGGGCGATACCACCGTGGTGGTCGACGAGCACCGGCCGGTGCCGTTGTGGCAGCACGTGTTGGTGGGCAAGCGGCTCTTCGACCTTTTCGACTACCGCAGCTCGGAAGCCGGCGGGCAGCCGGTCGCCGGCCACGAGGCGCGCGTCAGCCCGGACCTGGTGCGCCACATCGCGCATCGCCGGGAGGCCGACCGGATGTCGGACTGGCAGCCGCGGCGCGGGCGCGGTGGACGCGGCGCGCCCGGCCGGCCGCGGTTCTACCGGCCACCGGGGCGGGCGGACGTGATCGCGACGCTGGACTCCGAGGGGCTGCTGCCGGCGATCACGTTCGTGTTCTCTCGAGCCGGCTGCGACGCCGCCGTCCAGCAGTGTCTGCGCTCGCCGCTCCGGTTGACCACCGAGGAGGAACGGGCGCAGGTCGCCGAGGTGATCGACCACCGCTGCGGCGATCTCGCCGACGCCGACCTGGCGGTGCTCGGTTACTACGAGTGGCGGGAGGGGCTGCTGCGCGGCCTGGCGGCCCACCACGCCGGGATGCTGCCGGTGTTCCGGCACACCGTCGAGGAGCTGTTCACCGCCGGTCTGGTCAAGGCGGTGTTTGCGACCGAGACGCTGGCGCTCGGCATCAACATGCCCGCCCGCACGGTGGTGCTCGAGCGGCTGGTCAAGTTCAACGGCGAGCAGCACATGCCGCTGACACCCGGGGAGTACACGCAGCTGACGGGCCGCGCCGGGCGGCGCGGCATCGACGTCGAGGGTCACGCGGTGGTCCTGTGGAATCCCACGGACGAGAACACCGAGCCGTCCGCCGTGGCGGGCCTCGCCTCCACCCGCACCTTCCCGCTGCGCAGCTCGTTCGCCCCGTCGTACAACATGACGATCAACCTGGTGCAGCAGATGGGGCCCGAGCAGGCGCACCGGCTGCTGGAGCAGTCGTTCGCCCAGTATCAGGCCGACCGCTCCGTCGTCGGCCTGGTCCGCGGAATCGAGCGCGGCAACGCGATGCTCGCCGAGATCGCCGCCGAGCTGGGCGGCCCGCAGGCCCCGATCCTCGACTACGCGCGGCTGCGCGCCCGCATTTCGGAGATGGAGCGCGCGCAGTCCCGCGCGTCGCGTCTGCAGCGCCGTCAGGCGGCCAGCGACGCCCTGGCCGCGCTGCGGCGCGGCGACATCATCAACATCACCCATGGCAGGCGCGGCGGGCTGGCGGTGGTGCTCGAATCGGCTCGCGACGGCGATGACCCGCGCCCGTTGGTGCTCACGGAAAACCGCTGGGCGGGAAGGATTTCCACGGCCGACTACTCGGGCGCGTCGGCTCCGGTCGGGTCGATGCCGTTGCCCAAGCGGGTCGAGCACCGCCAGCCGCGGGTCCGGCGTGACCTGGCGTCGGCGCTGCGGTCGGCGGCGGCCGGGCTGGCCGTTCCGGCCAGGCGCCGCGGCGGCCGTGGCGACCACGACGGGGCGTTTCACGACCCGGAGCTGGCCTCGTTGCGGGAGGAGCTGCGCCGGCACCCGTCGCACAACAGCGCCGGGCTGGAGTCGCGAGTCCGGCAGGCCGAGCGGTATCTGCGCATCGAACGGGACAACGCGCAGCTGGAGAAAAAGGTTGCCGCCGCGACCAATTCGCTGGCGCGGACCTTCGACCGGATCGTCGGCCTGCTCACCGAGCGCGGCTTCATCCAGGGCCCGGAGACCGATCCCCACGTCACTGACGACGGCCGGCTGCTGGCCCGCATCTACAGCGAGAGCGATCTGCTGGTCGCCGAGTGCCTGCGGACCGGCGCGTGGGCCGATCTGAAACCGCCCGAGTTGGCGGCGGTGGTCTCGGCGGTCCTGTACGAGAGCCGCGGTGGTGAAGGCCCGCGCGCGGCGTTCGCCGCCGAGGCGCCCACTCAGCGGGTGCGACAGGCGTTGCAGCAAACGTCGCGGCTGTCGTACGCGTTGCGCTCCGACGAACAGACCCATCGGATCGCGCCGAGCCGGGAACCCGATGACGGCTTCGTCAACGTCATCTATCGCTGGGCCAAGACCGGTGACCTGGCCGCGGCCCTGGCGGCCGTCGACCCGGCCGGCGCCGGCTCGCCGCTGCTGGCGGGTGATTTCGTCCGCTGGTGCCGCCAGGTGCTGGATCTGTTGGACCAGGTCCGCAACGCCGCCCCCGATCCCGATTTGCGGGCCACGGCCAAGCGCGCCATCAATGACGTTCGGCGCGGCGTCGTCGCTGTTGACGCCGGGTAGGCTGTGCCGAAGCTACCGTAGATCCAATCAATCACAACGCCGAGAGTGCGTGCCAAGACACTAAGGGGCTGAGGAGAGACGATGAGCGGACCGCAGGGACCGGAGCAGCAGTGGCAACCGCCCGGCCAAGGTAGCGATCAGTCGTCCGAACCGACCCAGGTCGGTTCGCCGTGGCAGCAGCAGCCGGGCCAGGAGGCGACGTGGCAGGCCCCGGCCTACACGCCGCCCGCCGAGTACCCGCAGTACCAGCAGCCGGCCGAACAGGCGTATCCGCAGCAATACCCCCAGCAGCCCGGCTACGCGCAGCCCGGCCAGTACGCGCAGCCCGGCCAGTACGGCCAGCCGGGTCAGTACGGCCAGCCGGGGCAGTACGGGCAGCCGGGCCAGTATGGCCAGCCCGGCCAGTATGGCCAGCCCGGGCAGTACGGGCAGCCGGGCCAGTACCCGCAGCAGTACGCGCCATATGAGCAGCAGCCGCCCAAGAAGCGGTCGGTCGCCGTGATCGCCGGCGTGGGCGGGGTGATCGCCTTCCTGCTCATCGCCGTCGTGCTGGTGCTCGGCTTCTGGCAGCCCGGGTTCTTCGTCACCACCAAGCTGGACGTGAATAAGGCGCAGGCGGGTGTGCAGCAGGTCCTTTCCGACGAAACCAACGGTTACGGCGCCAAGAACGTCCAAAACGTCAAGTGCAACCACGGCCAGAACCCGACCGTCAAAAAGGGCGCCACGTTCGACTGCGACGTCAGCATCGACGGAGCCCCCAAGCACGTGACGGTGACCTTCCAGGACAACAAGGGCACCTACGAAGTGGGCCGCCCGCAGTAGTCGGTCAGTCCGGCAGCGCGTCGAGCGCCTTCTGCAACCGCCCTATCGACGACCCGACGCCCAGTCGGGTCGCCAGCTCCGCGGTGCGGTGCGGGTCGTCGGCCGCCAGCGGCAGGGCGTCGGTCGGGGTCGACAGGCTGACGGGTGCGTCGGTGGCCACCCGGACCACTTGTTCCGCGGCGTCGATGTAGTCCGTCGCGCCCAGCAGTTTCGAGCGCAGACCCTTGGCCATCTTCGATTTCGGATCGTGGGCGGCCGCCAGGATCTGTTCGAGCGAGCCGTGCTGGGCCAGCAGGGTCGCGGCCGTCTTCTCCCCGACACCCGGGACGCCCGGCAGGCCATCGGAGGGATCGCCGCGCATCAGCGCGAACTCGGCGTAGGCGGCGCCGGCCCGGTGTTCGGGCACGCCGTAGTGTTCGGCGACCTCCGCCGGACCGAACAGGGTGGCCTTGGTCAGCCCCCGGCCCAGGTAGAGGACTCGGACGGGCACCGGATCGTCGGACACCACCTGCAGCAGGTCGCGGTCGCCGCTGACCACCACCACGGGGTCGCGGCGTTCGCGGGCGGCCAGCGTGCCGAGCACATCGTCGGCCTCGAAACCTTCGGCGCCCGCCGTCGGGATGCCGAAGGCGTCCAGCAACTCCATGATCATGTCGATCTGCGGCGTCAGATCGTCGGGGACCTCCTCGACGTCGGGTTCGCCCTCGGGCTCGGCTTCCGCGACTCGATGCGCCTTGTAGGACGGGACGAGGTCCACCCGGAATTGCGGCCGCCAATCCAGGTCCAGGCAGACCACCAGCCGGCTGGGACGCTGCTGGCTGATCACGACGGCCATCGAGTCGATGAATCCGCGGACGGCGTTGACCGGCCGGCCGTCGGGGGAGGTGATCGACGACGGCACCCCGAAATACGACCGGAACCACATGCTGGCCCCGTCGAGCAGCAATAGCGGCGGTTCGCCGGTCGTACGTGGGGCCGATGGCATGCGGGTTATCGTCTCACGCTGCCGGGCGTCGGCTTCTCGTCGACCACCCAACGTAATCGGCGCACCAAGTCGGCGTTCGTCGGACCGGTTAGCCTGGCTGCCATGGAATCTCATCGGTTCGACACCGGGGTGTATGCCCACCGGCTGGCGGCGGCGGCCGCCGCGACCGCCGACGCGGGGTTGGCCGGCCTGGTGATCACTCCCGGGTACGACCTGCGCTACCTGGTGGGGTCGCGCGCCCAGACGCTCGAGCGGTTCACCGCGCTGGTGCTGCCGGCGTCCGGGGACCCGACGGTAGTGGTGCCGCGGCTGGAGCTGGCGTCGCTCAAGGGGTCGGCGATCGCGGAACTGGGTCTGGCGGTGCGGGATTGGGTCGACGGGGACGACCCCTACCAATTGGTGGGCGCCGCGTTGGGGGGTGCTCCCGCCGCGACCGCCGTCACCGACTCCATGCCGGCGCTGCACCTGCTGCCGCTGGCCGGTGTCCTGGGGGTATTGCCGATCCTGGCCACCGGCGTGATGCGGACGCTGCGGATGGTCAAGGAGGAATGCGAGATCGATGCGCTGCGCAAAGCCGGCGCGGCCATCGACCGCGTGCACGCTAGGGTGCCGGAGTTTCTGGTCCCCGGCCGCACCGAGGCCGACGTGGCCGCCGACATCGCGGAAGCGATTGTCGCCGAGGGCCATTCGGAGGTGGCGTTCATCATCGTCGGCTCCGGTCCGCACGGCGCGGACCCCCACCATGGCTACTCGGACCGCGAACTGCAGGTGGGTGACATCGTCGTCGTCGATATCGGCGGCGCCTACGAGCCGGGTTATCATTCCGACTCGACCCGCACCTACAGCATCGGTGAGCCAAATCCTGAAGTAGCACAACATTATTCGGTGCTGCATCGGGCACAACTGGCGGCCGTGGATGCGGTGCGCCCGGGCGTGACGGCCGAACAGGTCGACGCGGCGGCGCGCGATGTGCTTGCTGCCGCCGGACTCGGGGAGGTGTTCGTGCACCGCACCGGCCACGGCATCGGGTTATCGGTGCACGAGGAGCCCTACATCGTCGCGGGCAACAACCTGCCGCTGGCCGCGGGCATGGCCTTCTCGATCGAGCCCGGGATCTATTTTCCGGGCCGGTGGGGCGCCCGCATCGAGGACATCGTCGTCGTGACCGAAGACGGCGCCCTGCCCGTCAACAACCGGCCGCACGAGCTCATCGTGGTGCCGGTGCCGTAGCAGCCGAGGCGCACCGGCGCGTACGTTGGGGCTTGATGTCACTTCTGGATTTGACTCTCCTCCCGATCCGCATCGCACGCCACATCGCCGACACGCTGGTCCATCCCGCCGCGACGGCACCGGCACCAGCAGCTGAGCTCGTCGTGGTCGACGGCATGCCCGAGGGGGTGCCGCCGGCGGCGCTGCGCCCAGAGCCGCAACTACCGGTGCCGTCGGGATGGCCGTTCGGGGAAGAGTTTCCGCGCACGTGCGGCGCGGGCCGGTTGGCCGGCGGTGCCCTGTTCTGGACCGACTTTCTGTACGACGACCACGGGGCGACCGGCCTGCCGATCGGTGACCTGAAAGTGCAGGCGCCGCCGCGCGGCACCTACATCTATCCCGACGGCCCGGCGGCCCGCAACGGCGCCGACATTTTCCGGGTGGCGGTCGGGCTCACCGCGACCCACACGTGGTGGCGGATCGACTGGAACACACTGGTGGACGCGTCGGTCCCCATCGCCCTGTTCACTTTCGACACCGGTCCCGCCCGCAGCGCGCCGGAGCAGTGGCCCGCGGGGGCCGGGGTGCGCTCGCCCGGAATCGACATGGCCCTGCTGGTTTCCGGTAGCGGAGCCGCGCTGATCGACCTCACCACCCAGTCCACGACGCCCGTGCAACACAGCGTCGACATGGGGTCCCGATCGTTCCTCGCGCAGCTGCCGCGGACCCTGCTCGAGCCGGCCGGAAGCTGGACGGTGCGGCTGGCAGCGGGGTTGGCCAACGCGGCGGGCGACGGGTTCGCCGACGTGCCGGCCGAGCACGGCGCGCTGCCCGGGCAACCCAACGTCTACAACGTGGCCTTCCGCACCACCGAGCAGGAGGCGCCGCACCTGAACTTCTGGTCGGACGCCGCCCAGGCCGACGCGCTGACCCATGGCGACGTGTCGAAGTTCGCCCTGACCGTGGACTGGGATCGGTTGGCAGCCGGCGAGACCGAGCCCGAGCCGGTGATCACCGGGCCGTCGACCCGGTGGTACGTGTCCTCGATCGAGCTGGGTCAGGGCTTGGAACAAGGGTGGGCCGCCGACGACATCTTGAGCACCAAGCCGCAATTCCTCGGTCGGGTGCAGCCGTATTCGGTGTGCCTGCCTTCGACTTTCAAGCCCGGACGGATGCTGCCGTTGACCCTGCTGCTGCATTCGCTGGCGCTGGGGCAGAGCCAATTCGCCGCGATCGACCCCCGCCTGCTGCACGAGGTGTGCGAGGGGCGCGACTCGGTGGTGATCACGCCGCTGGCCCGTGGCCCGTCGACGTGGTACTTCGACACCGGAGAACTGGATGTCTGGGAAGTGTGGGCGCGCGTCGCCGAACAACTGGGCACCGATCCCAATCGCACGGTGATCTCCGGCTACTCGATGGGCGGCTACGCGGCTTACAAGCTGGGATTGACCTACCCGCAGGTGTTTTCGCAGGCGGTGGTGCTCGCGGGGCCGCCGACGTGCGGGGTGCGGCTACTTCCCGACGTCGACATCCCGGCCGACCTCGACCCGGACTCGCCCTGTGCCCGCGAGGGCGACACGTGGAAGCTGCTGGTCAACGCACGCTGGCTGCCCTATGTGATCGCGCACGGGTTGGTCGACGAGCTGGTGCCGTTCCCGTCGGCCGCCGAGCAGGCCCTCGAACTCGATCGGCTGGGCTACCGACATCGCTTCACGGTGTATCCGCTCGAGGATCACCTCGCCTGGGTGTTGCAGGACAAGTTCGAAGACCCGATCGCCCACATGGAAACCGGCCTGCGCCAGGCCGATCCGGGGCACATCACGTTCGCCTGGCACCCGCAATTGGTGCGCGACGACCTGGGCATCGGGCCGCATCGGGTCTGGTGGTTGTCCGGCCTGGCCGCGGACCCTGCGGTGACGGCGCGGCGCGGGGCCATCGCCGAAGTCGACGCGCGTTCGTATGCGCGCCCTGACCCGACACACACCGTTCGGCACCATCGCGGGTTCGTGCTGAACTTCGACCCGACCCCGGGCGTGTACAGCGAATTGGACTGGCGGGTAGGCCCGCCCGTGAGTCCGCTGCCGTATCTCACGCTGCGGCTCACTGGCGTCGCCGCAATCACGGTGGATGTGCGGCGCGCCGGCCTGGCCGCGTTGCCGGCGTCGACCATCATGATGGCCACCGACACCGCCGCGCGGATCACGCTGAGCGGCCTGCCCGCCGGGGTCAGCGTTCACCTCGACGGCCAACCGGCCGAACCGACCGTGGCGGTGCCGGTCGGACGGCACCGCATCACGCTGGCCGCGCGGGCTGTTGATAAATGAGTTGCGGCTTTGCAGAGATCCTCGCTAGCTTTTCCAAGCCATCATTGGGTGAATAGCGGCCGCGCGCGGTTCCGGCGAGAATTCGCGCGTGGCTCCGTTGGTGGTTGATCCCGAGGCGATGTTCGTCGCGGGGAGCGCCGTGGATGCTGTCGGCGAGGGCTTGGCGGCAGCATTGGGACCGCTCACCGCGGGCTTCGGGATCAACAGCGGCCAGGATGCGGCCGGGTTAATGTT